>DATFOT010000473.1:0-4385 GCA_035265265.1 Aestuariivirgaceae bacterium
CCGAATGCCGCGCACTTACCGCGGAAAGGACATCCAATGGTGGATGGACGCGACCGGCGCCATGGACGTTCGCTACGATGCAGTTGAGGACATCGAGAGGGCGCGGCACTTGCCCTCCCTGCAGCTGGTCGGAACGCTCGAGCGCGTGACGATCGACCTCAACAGCCTGCGCAAGTCGGGTATCGAGGTTGTGGGGCGTCTCGTTGGCGTTGCTGATGGCAAGGCGCAGTTCTCGGGATCGCTGGCCAACAATTGCACATTAGCTGATCTGAAGATGAACCGTCTCCTTGCCAGCATTGACGATTGGGTGGACGAGAACGGGTTTGCGGACCGATTCCCCGCGTCCTATCGCTACGAACCAACCGATGTTGGTCCCAAGACGAGACTTAGCATTGACCTGCACCAAAGCGGGATCAGGACGGTGATCTGGGCCACCGGGTATCGGCCAGATTATTCATGGCTCGACGTTCCCGTCCTCGATCGAAAGGGGCGCATCAGGCACGACGGTGGCGTGGTTCCGACTGCCGGTATGTACGTGTTGGGTCTGCCATTCATGCGCCGACGCAAATCATCCTTCATCGATGGAGCGGGCGATGATGCGGCCGATCTCGCGGCCCATTTGAGCCTGGGTCTCGCTCGAACAGCTGCTTAAGGAATTTTACGATGAGCTCCCTATTTGATCTACAGCCGCACTACGACGCACTGATTGTCGGCGCACGGTGCGCTGGCGCTGCCACGGCCCTTGTATTAGCGCGGTCAGGCGCAAAGGTCCTGGTTGTCGACCGGCAAGCCTATGGATCGGACACCATGTCGACACACGCCTTGATGCGAGGCGCCGTGATTCAACTCACGCGCTGGGGGCTCATACCGGAAATCGTTGCGGCCGCAACACCCCCGATCCGCACAACGAGCTTCCATTACAGCACGGACTCCGTTCACGTCGCCATCAAGCCCGAGCATGGTGTCGAGTGTCTGTATGCGCCACGGCGCACTGTACTCGATCGTCTTCTTGTCGACGCGGCTCGCAAAGCAGGTGCTGATGTCTGGCACGGCATTTCCCTTTCTGACCTCCTTTTTGGGCCGGCCGGCCGGGTAGCCGGCGTGTCGCTGAAGGATGCGAGCGGGTCGTGCGCGAGCGTCCATGCTGATATTGTCATCGGCGCCGACGGTCGTCAGTCCACGGTTGCTCAGCTAGTGAAGGCCAGTAATTACGTAGAGGGCTGCAATGCCTCCGGCATCGTGTTTGGCTACTTTGCAGACCTGGCCCGTGATGGATCTCACTGGCATTTCGCAAAGAATGTCGCCTCGGGAGTGATCCCGACCAATTCCGGTCACTGTGTCTTTGCTGCGGTCGCAGCTTCGCAATTTTTTTCGAGATTTCGAGGCAATGTACGGCGCGGCTTTCTCGAGGTCCTAGAGGCAAGCTGTCCAGAGCTGCGGGCCGACGTCGAACGAGGCACAATGATCGGCCACCTGCGAGGGTTCGCTGGAGCGCCGGGCTACCTGCGACAATGTCAAGGAGCAGGATGGGCCCTTGTCGGTGATGCGGGCTACTTCAAAGATCCCCTTACGGCTCACGGGATTACCGACGCACTGCGCGACGCGGAGCTGCTGTCGAACGCGGTTGCTGTTGGCAGCGCGCAGGCGCTCGAAACGTACCAGAGCGAGCGTGACGCACTTTCCCAGCCCTTGCTACGCATCACCGATGCGGTCGCATCCTTCTCATGGAGCCTTGATGAGATCAGGCGGCTTCATGATGACTTGGCCGCCGTCATGAAGGCGGAAGCCAGGCACGTCGCAGGCTTATCTCAATTTCCATCCCTCGCAGCATAGGAGAATGAAAATGTTGAGCAATTCAGTCTGGATACGAACGCTGGCAGGACGGCCTTCGTCTGGCTCTCGCGCGGAGCGCAGCCGCATGACCACGATGCGCGATGTCGAACTATTCACTGAGATCACCGGCGACAAGAACCCCATTCACTACGACGCCGAATTGGCGGAAAAGTCGCCATTCGGCGGCCTTATCGTTCAGGGCGGCGTTACGACCGGTCTCTTGAATGCTGTCGTCGCCGAGGATCTCCCCGGGCCTGGCACGGTATTTCTCGAGACGAACTGGCGTTTCGTCAAAGCCGTCCGGGTCGGAGAGACAATTACGGCAAGCGTCAAGGTCGAGGAGATACGGGACGACAAACCGATCTGCAGGCTCGAAACCATCGTCCGCAACGCAGACGGGGAAATCTGCGTGGTCGGGACTGCAACAACGTACACCATGCCGCTGCTTTCGCCAGACACACAGCACACGAACGATGCAGTTTAAGCTAGAGGCGGGAAACCCGCTTCGCTCGTGCTACGCGATTTTCGATCCTGATCCCGTGTCTCGAGCAACCGGCGCAAGCGCCGGGTGAGAGGACGACGTTTTTGGAAACGTAAGGTTCACTCCAGATGACTGCGCGAGTCAAAAACGAATCGACTGGGATGGCCATGGCCGACCGATTCAATAATCGTTCCTCAGCTGCGGGCATTAGAGGTCCCGGAGCTCTCATCGTCCTCGCCGCCACGGTCACCATGGCCATGGGATTTGGTGGCTTGGGACTGATCACGGTTTTCATGAATCCGATGGAAGCCGATTTCAGCTGGTCGCGATCGGACACGAGTCTGGGCTATGCCTTGTCCACGGCCGGGATGGCGATTGGCGGCCTATTCTGGGGACGGCTTTCCGATCGCATGGACCTCCGAATTCTCCTTGCGATTGGGGCCACTGGTATGGTCGCCTCGCTGTTGGCGATGTCGCTTCTGCAATCCTTGCTCGTATTCTACATAGCTCATGTGGTTTACGGCGGGTTCGGCTTCTCCGTGCTCTATTCACCGCTGCTTTCAACGAGCGGCGAGTGGTTCCCGAAGCAGCGCGGATTGGTGACGGGGCTCGTCACTGCTGGCGGAGCACTCGGGCAAGGCTTGCTCCCGTACTTCGCCAGCTTTCTGATCAATGCATTTGGTTGGCGATGGGCTTTTGTCGGAATTGGCGGCACGCTTTTCGCCGCGCTTGCACTCGCCTTGCCGGTACTAAGATGGCCCGAGGGGACAAGGGCACCAGTGCCTTTTTCTGCTGGCACTGCGGAGGCGTCCAAGGCTCGGAGCGGGACAGTGGCCATTCTGGCTTTAGCCGCATTTCTTTGCTGGATGTGCATGGGAGTCCCGATCGTGCACATGGCCAGCTTCATCGGCGCGGTCTGCGGATCACCTAGCGCGGGCGTCAACAGCTTGGTCATAGCAATGCTTGCCGGTGCTGTCGGCCGCGTGTGCTGCGGTGTGATAGCTGACAGGATAGGCCCCCTGAAGGCCTATGCTATCGCGTCCTTGATCCAGACTGCTTGCGTCCTCGCTTTCCCATCCCTCGAAAATCGCTGGTCGTTTATGGCTCTGTCTGTCATTTTCGGTTTCGGTTTCGCTGGCAACATGACCTGCCTGTCGCTTTGTGTGCGTCAGGCCGTGCCGGCGAACCGCTTTGGCGCGGCAATTGGTGCCGTGATGATGGTCGCGTGGGCCGGAATGGCGGTTGGTGGCTACATGGGTGGCGTGCTGTTCGACTTTTCGCGCAGTTATGCGCTTTCGTTCTTGCTGGCGGGCGTTGCTGGCGTTTTGAACCTCGTGGTCATTGGCGCACTTACAATGAGGAAGCCTCATTGCTCCACACCGGTGATCCTGGAACATAAGCAAGATCTTGATGGGCGCTATGAGCAAAACGTCTTAGCACTCGCCGACACACATGGATTCAACGGTGGAAAGAGGGCGCTGTCCAAGAGAACTGTGGATGAACAGGAGTGGCTAACATGAACGTCCCGGCCTTTGTTCTTTTGGGTTTTGCGGGGTGGACGGTACTGACGCTGTTCGGAGGCATTGGTGTTTATCGCTGGAGCCGCATCCTGACCGGGCGCGCCTCGATCTCGGAATGGCGGACGGATGCAACTCAGGGAAGCGAATGGTATCAGCGCGCTATGCGCGCTCACATGAACTGCGTGGAGAACCTGCCGATCTTCGGCGCGCTCGTCGTGGCTCTGATAGCCACTGGCTTGCACAGCCCATTTCTCGACGCACTCTCTGTCGCTCTTCTACTTGCTCGGATTGGACAGACTCTGGTCCACATTGTAGCACCATCTATGAATGCATGGGCAGCACTGCGTTTCGCCCTATTCTTTATCCAAATCGTCTGCATCATGTTGATAGGAACCATCATTGTCCTGTCGACGATGCGGTAACGGAAGCCGAGTGCCGGCCGCGACTAGGCCGATTGTGGGTTATGTATGTTGCAACGCAATCGGCACAAAACGGACATGCCAACCGGTCCGTCTGATGTCTGCTTTCGCGGTTAGAACGAACATCGCTCA
>DATFOT010000474.1:0-9936 GCA_035265265.1 Aestuariivirgaceae bacterium
AGGCCGGCGCGTATGGCGCACCAACCCCATAATCGTGGTGATGGTTGCAGACGGGCGCGTTGCTCCTTTGAATCGTAAAAACTCCATTCTGCCAGCGTAGGCTGTAATGTGTTTTACTATTCCTGAACAAAAGGACAAAAATCTGTTCATTCACTGTTCATCTCTGCCCGGAGGGCGAAAATCCCTCCTGTTCAAGACTTTGGGCGTCAGTGTTAGTTCAAACTCCATGGCTCGGCAGGGCTCTTGAAAAGCTTTTAGCCCACCCTAAATAGCACCGCGCAAGGCGCCTTTCGGGTCTTGTGTGGAATGCCAGGCCCCCTCGGGGGCGGGCGATTGTCGAAACATCGCTTAAGGAGGATGTGCTATGTTTGATCTTTCCCCGCTTTATCGCTCAACCATTGGGTTTGACCGGTTTGCCCGTATGCTCGATGACATGTCGGCATTCGAGGCCCCCACCTATCCGCCCTATAACATCGAGCGCGTCGGCGATGATGAATATCGCATCACCATGGCCGTTGCCGGTTTCGGGCCGGATGATCTCATCATTGAGTTGAACCAGAACACCTTGACCATTTCCGGGAAGAAATCCGACCGCTCTGAAAACGGCGGCGAAGTTCTTCACCAGGGCATTGCCTCGCGTGCCTTCGAGCGTCGCTTCCAGCTCGCCGACTTCGTAGAGGTCCGCGGCGCGGATCTGGAAAACGGTCTGCTGCATGTCACGCTGAAACGCGAGATACCCGAGGCGATGAAGCCCCGGACGATTCCGATCAACGGCAAGTCCGGCGCCAAGACGATCGAATCGAAGAGGGCTGCTTAATTCACGATCATAAATGTCACGTTTGGGCGCCCTTCTGGGCGCCCATTCCATTTCCTGCCAGGCGCTGTGCGAGCTGCGCCAGCGCGGTGACATCCTCTTCCGTCGTCTGATACGACGCGACGAACCGCGCCAGGCATTCCCCCTCTTCGATACCTTCCACGCTCGACGCTCGCGCGGGCCAGGCATGATAATGCGCCCCGCCCTTCAGCATAGCTTCGTGCAGCCGCTTCGGCATGATCGCAAACACCTGGTTCCCATCCGTAGCGAGCGGCAGCCTCACTCCCTGGATCTCGGCAAGCTTTCCTGCGAGCAGCCGCGCCATCGCATTGGACTGTTCTGCATTCTTCAGCCACAGCCCATTTTTCAAGAGGGCCAGCATTTGCGCGCCGAGGTACCGGCTTTTGGACAGAAGCTGGCCCGCCCGCTTGCGGCGATAGCGGAAATCCTCGGCGAGGCTCTGATTGAAGAATATTACCGCCTCCAGAGCCAGCGCACCGTTTTTGGTCGCGCCGAAGGACATCACGTCGACGCCGGCCCGCCAGGTCATGTCCGCCGCTGTGCAGCCCATGCCCACCAGCGCATTCGCAAACCGTGACCCGTCCATATGAAGCTTCAATTTACGCGCCTTGCACAAATCTCCGAGCGCACCGATCTCTGCCGGGCTATAGGCCGTGCCGAGCTCGGTGAGCTGCGTGATGGAAACGGCAGCAGGCTTGCTCTCGTGCTCGCCACGCGCCAGATTGTCGAGTGTCTGCGCCACCTGGGCAGCCGAGATTTTTCCGCCGGTGGCTGACAGGGGCATAAGCTTCGCTCCGCCGCTGAAAAGCTCCGGCGCACCGCATTCATCGGTATGAAGATGGGCCTCGTCATGGCACAGCACCGCCCCATAGGAAGGCACGATTGCCGAGAGCGCCAGCGCATTGGCGGCAGTTCCCGTCAGCACGAGAAAGGCACTGACCTCGCGCTCGAACACGCGACCCAAGGCTTCCTCGGCGCGCTTTGTCCAAGGATCATAGCCATAGGATTTCACCCGGCCGTCATTGGCGTCGCCGAGCGCCCTCAGAATGGCGGGATGAGCGCCGGCAGTATTGTCGCTGGCGAATTCCATCGTATCCCTCTGGAGGCCTGCAATAAAATTTCAAAACGGATGGGTGTCACACAAAAAACTTGCGAACGGAACTGGCTTCTGGCAAAGATTAGCTAATAGGACAGTGTAGCTGTCCTTTTAGGGCAGATATGATCTTTGGCGCAAACAATAATGGTTGTTTTGTTGCAGGCCGGCTCTGCCCAATTGGCGGGGAGCCAAACGCCGCCAAACGCAATTAACGGCTCGCCCCGTTGAGGGCTGCGCCGTGAGTGCCTGTGCGGGCGAAACCCCCCCGCCGCCATTTCACTCCGCAGGGACCTCTTAACGCCGAGCCGATAAGTTGGAGCCTTAAGGCTCTGAAGGGTTGAGGCATGGGCCAGGAAAGGCAGATGGCAGGCGTGGGTGGCATTGACGGTGTAGAATTGCGGCCCGAGGGCTTACCCGCGCCGCAGGGCCTCTATGACGTCTCACGCGACCATGATGCTTGCGGCATCGGTCTTTATGCCAACATCAACAACCTTCCCAGTCACGCCATCATCGAGTCCGGCCTGACCATACTGAAAAATCTCGAGCACCGCGGTGCAGTCGGGGCCGATCCGAAGGCGGGCGACGGCGCCGGGATCATGACGCAATTGCCGCACGAATTTTTCCTGGCCGAAGCCGAGCGTCTCAAATTTCGCTTGCCCGCCCCAGGTCAATATGGCGTCGGCTATTTGTTCATGCCGCGCGAAGCTGTTCTGCGTCAGGAGATCGAGCGCATCTGGCGCGAGACGGCGATTGAGGAAGGCCTGCGCGTCATCGGCTGGCGCGATGTTCCCGTCGACGACAGCGTGCTTGGTGTGACCGTAAAGAAAACCGAACCCTGGCATCGCCAAATGTTCATCACGGCAGGCCCGACCATTCGCGACCAAATTCATTTCGAGCGGAAGCTCTTCGTCTGCCGGAAAGTGGTCTCCAACCGCGTGATCGAGGTGCTTGGCCGGTCGGCTCGCGGCTACTATCCCGTCTCTGTGTCGACCCGCACCATCGTCTACAAGGGCTTGGTTCTCGGCAAGGATTTGGGGGCCTATTACCGCGATCTTGGCAATTCCCAATTCGCTTCGTCACTGGCGCTCGTTCACCAGCGGTTCTCCACCAATACTTTCCCCGCCTGGCCTCTCGCTCATCCCTATCGTTACATCTGCCACAACGGTGAAATCAACACGCTGCGCGGCAACTATAATTGGATGGCTGCCCGCCAGGCGAATATGAAATCCGACGTTCTCGGCAAGGATCTCGATAAGCTCTGGCCGATTTCCTATGAAGGTCAGTCAGATTCGGCCTGTTTCGACAACGCTCTCGAATTGCTGTTCATGGGTGGCTACTCGCTTCCCCATGCGCTGATGATGCTCATCCCGGAAGCCTGGGCGGGAAATCCGCTCATGGACGAGGATCGCCGCGCCTTCTATGAATATCATGCCGCCTTGATGGAGCCCTGGGACGGCCCCGCCGCCATGGCCTTCACCGACGGCCGCCTCATCGGCGCCACGCTCGATCGCAATGGCCTGCGTCCCTCCCGCTACCTCGTAACCGCCGACGGCTTCGTTGTGCTCGCCTCCGAGATGGGCGTGCTCGATATTCCCGAGAGTTCCATCGTCCGGAAGTGGCGCCTCCAGCCCGGCAAGATGCTGCTGATCGATCTCGAACAGAAGCGCATCATCTCTGATGACGAGCTGAAGCGCGATCTGGCGGCACGCCATCCCTATAAGGAATGGCTGAAACGCACACAGCTCGTGCTGCGCGAGGTGCCGCTTGCCAAGACCCGGCGGCCGAAGAGCCACGTGCCCCTGCTCGATCGCCAGCAGGCATTCGGCTACACTCAGGAAGATCTCAAGCTGCTCATGGCACCCATGGCGCAGACGGGCCAGGAAGCCGTCGGCTCCATGGGCAATGATGCGCCAATTTCGGCAATGTCAAATCGGCCGAAGCTTCTGGACACGTATTTCAAGCAGAACTTCGCCCAGGTCACCAACCCCCCGATCGATCCCATTCGCGAAGAGCTGGTCATGTCGCTCGTGTCCTTCATCGGACCGCGTCCGAATCTTCTCGATCTCAAGGGCACCTCCGAGCACATGCGTCTCGAAGTCGCCCAGCCGATCCTTACCAACGAAGAGCTGGAGCGCATACGTACCATCGGCGTGGTCAAGGACAATCCGTTCCGCACGGTGACCATCGACATCACCTATGATGTGGCCAACGGGCCCGAATACATGGATGCCGCTCTCGAAGCGGTGTGCGCCGGCGCCCAACGAGCCGTAAAGGATGGCTATAACATCATCATCCTCTCCGATCGGGCAGTAAGCGCCGAGAGGGTGCCCATCCCGGCCCTGCTCGCTACTTCGGCCACGCATCATCATCTCATACGAAAAGGCCTGCGAACCTCGGTCGGCCTCGTTGTTGAATCGGGCGAGCCGCGCGAGGTTCACCAATTCTGCACGCTTGCGGGCTACGGCGCCGAAGCGATCAATCCTTATCTGGCATTCGATACTCTGGAAGAGCTCCTGCCACAGCTTGGCGAGAACATCCCCCGCGAAGAGCTCTTCAAGCGCTACATAAAGGCGGTTAACAAGGGCATTCTGAAGGTCATGTCCAAAATGGGCATCTCGACCTATCAATCCTATTGCGGTGCGCAGATCTTCGATGCCGTCGGGATTCGATCGGAATTCGTGCAGCGCTATTTCACCGGCACCGCTTCCCAGATTGAGGGCGTCGGTCTCACCGAGATCGCCCAGGAGGCTTTTCAACGCCACGAAGACGCCTTCGGCGAGAATCCCGTCTTTGCCACGGCACTCGATGTCGGCGGCGAATATAACTTCCGCATCAGAGGCGAGGCCCATGTGTGGAATCCTGAAACCGTCGCTCATCTGCAGCACGCGGTTCGCGCCAGCAGCCGCGATCGGTTTCACGACTATTCACGCGAAATCAACAGCCAGTCGGAATATCTGAAGACGCCTCGCGGCCTGTTTCGGATCCGCGCCGCTGCCGAATTGAACCGCACTGCGGTTCCTCTCGACGAGGTCGAGCCGGCGAGCTCGATCGTGCGCCGTTTTGCCACCGGCGCCATGTCATTCGGCTCGATCAGCCGCGAAGCGCATACCACACTGGCGATCGCGATGAACCGCATCGGCGGGCGCTCAAATACCGGCGAAGGCGGCGAGGAGCCGGATCGCTTCAAACGGCTGCCCAACGGCGACTCCATGCGCTCGGCAATCAAGCAGGTGGCGTCCGGCCGGTTCGGCGTAACAACGGAATATCTAGTCAATGCCGATCAGCTTCAGATCAAGATCGCGCAGGGAGCGAAGCCTGGGGAAGGCGGTCAGCTTCCGGGTCACAAGGTCGATGCCACCATTGCCCGCGTGCGCTACTCGACCCCCGGGGTTGCCTTAATCTCGCCGCCGCCCCATCACGACATCTACTGCATCGAGGATTTGGCCCAGCTGATCTTCGATCTGAAGAACGTAAATCCAGCGGCCGCCATTTCGGTAAAGCTTGTCTCCGCAATTGGTGTCGGCACGGTGGCTGCGGGTGTCGCCAAAGCGCGAGCCGATCACGTCACCATATCCGGTTATGAGGGCGGCACCGGCGCATCTCCCCTCACCTCGATCAAACATGCCGGCTCTCCCTGGGAGATCGGACTTGCCGAAACCCAGCAGACCCTGGTGGCGAACGCCCTGCGCGGGCGTATCGCCGTTCAGGTCGACGGCGGCCTGCGCACCGGCCGCGACGTGGTGGTCGCCGCCCTCCTCGGTGCCGATGAGATGGGTTTTTCAACGGCACCGCTCATTGCCGCCGGCTGCATCATGATGCGCAAATGTCACCTCAACACCTGCCCGGTGGGCGTGGCCACGCAGGATCCGGTCTTGCGCAAGCGCTTCAAGGGGCAACCCGAGCACGTGATTAACTATTTCTTCTTCGTCGCCGAGGAGGTCCGCGAGATTCTCGCCTCCTTGGGTGCCCGCAGTCTCGCCGAGATTATCGGCGCCACCGAGTTCATCGATCAGGCCAAGGCCGTGGCGCATTGGAAGGCGAAGGGCCTGGATTTCTCCCGCCTGTTTCAGAAGCCTGAAAATCACGCCGATACGCCCGTACATCATACCGGCGGACAGCAGCACAATTTGGACAAGGTGCTCGACCGCCGCCTTATCGAACTGGCACGGCCCGCTTTGGACCGCGGTGAACCCGTCCTTGTCGAGGAGAGCATTCGCAACACCGATCGCACCACCGGCGCCATGCTGTCGGGCGAAATTGCCAGGCGCCGGGGCCATGCCGGCCTTCCCGAAGACACGGTCACCATTCGGCTGACGGGCGTGGCGGGCCAGAGTTTCGGCGCGTTTCTGAGCCATGGCGTAACGATGGATTTGGTGGGTGAAGCCAACGACTATGTCGGCAAGGGGCTGTCCGGCGGCCGTATCGTGGTTCGCCCGGCGCCGGACTCGGCGATCGTGCCGGAAGAATCGATCATCGTCGGCAATACCGTTCTCTATGGCGCCATCGCAGGTGAATGTTATTTCCGCGGCATTGCTGGGGAGCGTTTCGCGGTTCGCAATTCCGGCGCCTTTGCCGTCGTGGAAGGTGTCGGCGATCATGGCTGCGAATACATGACGGGCGGTGTGGTCGTCGTCATCGGCGAAACCGGCCGCAACTTCGCTGCCGGCATGTCGGGAGGCGTTGCTTATGTGCTGGACATGAAGGGCGACTTTGCCGAGCGCTGCAATCTCGCCATGGTCGATCTCGCCCCGGTTCCCGCCGAGGAGGAAACGATCGAGCGCCTCCATCATCATGGCGGGGATCTCGAGCATCACGGCCTCGTCGACATCAGCGCCGACATGACCCGCCACGATTCGGAGCGTATCTGGCAGCTCATCGGCCGCCATTACAAATACACGGGCTCGGCCCGCGCCCGCACCATTCTCGATGCCTGGGATCGCTACCTGCCCAAGTTCGTCAAGATCATGCCCGTTGAATATCGCCGTGCCCTGCTCGAGCTCGAGCGCGCGCAGTCGGCCAGCGACGGCATGCGCATCGGCCTCGCCAGGGGTGCGTGAGCCATGGGCAAGATAACGGGTTTTCTCGAAATCGACCGCCAGGAGCAGCGATACCCTCCGGCCTCCGACCGTGTCCGCCATTTCCGCGAATTCATCCGGCCACTCGAAGACCGCGACACGGAGCGCCAGGCTGCCCGATGCATGGATTGCGGCATTCCGTATTGTCACACCGGTTGCCCGGTCAACAACCAGATCCCCGACTGGAACGACCTCATCTACCAGCATAATTGGCGTGAAGCAGCGAGCAATCTGCACTCCACGAATAATTTTCCGGAATTTACCGGGCGCATTTGCCCTGCCCCCTGCGAGGAGGCCTGCACGCTCAATCTCGAAGATGCGCCCGTCACCATCAAGAGCATCGAGCAGGCGATCGCCGACAAGGCTTTGGCCGAAGGCTGGGTCGTGCCGCAGCCGCCGGCCGGAATCACCGGCAAATCCGTGGCGATTGTCGGCTCAGGCCCGGCCGGACTCGCCGCGGCACAGCAATTGGCGCGCGTCGGCCACGAGGTTCATGTTTTCGAGCGGCAGGCGAAGGCGGGAGGCCTGCTGCGCTACGGCATACCCGATTTCAAAATGGAGAAGCATGGCATCGACTGGCGCGTGCAGCAGATGGAGGCCGAGGGCGTCACGTTTCACTACAACGTCGATATCGGCAATGGCCGGCCGGTCCGTTCGCTCTTGAGCGCCTATGACGCCGTGCTCCTCGCCATCGGCGCGGAGCGTCCGCGCGATCCGAGAATTCCTGGAAGCGAGTTCGAGGGTTGCCGCTTCGCCATGCCGTTTCTTATTCAACAGAACAAGCGCTTAGGGGGCGAGGCCCTGGGTGATGAGCCGCCCCTGCTCGCCAATGGCCGCAACGTCGTCGTCATCGGTGGCGGCGACACCGCGTCCGATTGCATCGGCACATCATTCCGTCAGGGCGCCCTGTCGGTCACCCAGCTCGACATCCGCCCCATGCCTCCCGAACGCGAAGACAAGCTGCTGGTCTGGCCCTATTGGCCGACGAAATTCCGCACATCCTCGAGCCAGGCCGAGGGTGCCGCACGTGAGTTCGCCTGCGCCACACTGCGGATCGTCGGTGAAAACGGCAAGGCAACTGGGGTGGAGTGTGCCCGCGTCGATGAGGGTCGTGAACCGCTGCCCGGCACCGAGTTCATCATCAAGGCGGAGCTCATCCTGCTCGCGATCGGCTTTGCCGGGCCGGCGGAGGAAGGGCTTCTGAGCGAGCTCGCCCTCGAACGCGATCGCCGTACCAACATCAAGGCCTCGACCGACGATTACCGTACCTCCGTTGCGAAGATGTTTGCCGCGGGCGACGCTCGCAAAGGGCAGTCGCTCGTCGTGTGGGCCATACGGGAGGGCCGTCAGGCGGCTCGCTGCATCGACGAATTTCTGATGGGCACTTCAGCCTTGCCCCGGTGACTACTCGGGCTTTGGCCAGCCGAAATCGTCGTACCGTCCTTTTTTCGGTGCCGGCCAACGCCCCTCGAACAGCAATTGTCCGGCACTCGACTGCGGCTCGACACGAGTCTTGAGCGTCGTCAGCAACGTCTGCGACGTGTCCAGCGCATCGCTCTTCCGGCTTCCGCCGCTGATGGCCAGCACAGCCGAGCCCCATGCCGGATCGGCGGTGACCAGCGTCACAGAAGCCTCCTCGCGCGAGCCGGACGCTTGTCCGAAAATCGGCATGGGACGAACCTCCTTCTCCGGCGCTGCGCGCACGGGATCGTCCGAATGGGGCGAGATGAATTTATATGTCGTCACCTTGCCGTCGGCGATTTCGATATCTCGGCGTAGCGCTTGGAGAACCAGGCTGGCGAACTTGTTGTTGCCGCTCTTCAGAAAATGGATGCCGTCGCGCGCCCGGAGCCTCATCATCGTGCCATTGGGATCAGTGCCCTGATCGGTATATTTCCCGTTCACATCGGAGAATGTTTTCCGGGTCTCTATGTAGCGCACCTTCTCGCGCATTGCGCGGTCGCGCTGGATCGTGGCGACATATTGCGCCTCGGCCTCGAGCGGCGCCGGACCCATGGGCGGCAGCTCGACCCAATAGATCGCTACGCCCTGGCTCTTCAGCAGGCTGATGATGCTGTCGAGGCGTTGTGCATAGGTGCTCGCCCACTCCGGAGTCGAAAACGGGATGTGACCTGATATCGACCTGATGTCCTGCCCGTCATTGCTGCCGATCAGGATCACGGCGATATCCATGTCGCGCCGTTCCTGGATTTTCGGCAGAGCCGCCGCCCAGTCATAGAACTCTGGCCGTGCCAGGCCGGAATCATCCTTGAACCGGCCGTCGATGGCGATGCGCAGGTCGCCTTCCGCCATCCGGCTCATGCCCGAGAACAATCCCGCCGCAAGCGAGTCGCCGAAAACGAAGATCTGATAGGTCTCCTGAGCCTCGCCGATATAGGAAAACGCCGGCGGACTCGCTTTGGCGGCCATGTCGGACTTGAGCTCCCCGCGCATTTCCAATGGTTCGGCATGCGCGATCTGCAGCCAGCCGAGCGCGGCGAGCCCCATTGCGGCCCAGGCGAATGATAAGCCTCCCCGCCGCGCCGGCACCTCTAGCCGCCCTTGCGCAATTCGACGAGCAGCGCTCGCGTCGGAACGCCGTCAAGCGCCAGCTGCCGTTTCTTCTGGAACGCCAGGATCGCCTCATAGGTCCTGGCACCGAAGCGGCCGTCCGTGCCGCCCGTCGGAAAGCCATGCCGGATGAGCCGTTTCTGCATCTCCACGCGTTCCGCAAAGCTGAGTTTAATCGTCTGTTCCGGCCATGATCCGATAATCGGGCCCTTGCCCGCGATCCGATCCGCCAGATGTCCGACCGCCACCGCATAGGAGTGCGACTCGTTATACGCCATTACGGCATTGAAATTCTGCGTCACCAGAAAAGCGGGGCCGTCGAGCCCCTGAGGAACGATGATGAAGGCCTTGGCATCGAC
>DATFOT010000475.1:0-3849 GCA_035265265.1 Aestuariivirgaceae bacterium
GGCTCGCTGCCCCTGATGTACGATCCCGAACAGGTGCCGACGCCGCCAGAAAGCTGGATGGATCTCATGAAGCCCGAATTCAAGGGCAAGGTTGCCATGGTGGACGATCCGCTCGGCAATCTTCTCATTTGGGGCACTGTCGTCACCGGCAAGCCGACCGGCACGCTGCTCACCCGCGAGGAGCTGAAGAAAGTCATCGACACGCTGATCGACATCAAGAAAAACCAGGCCCGCGCCTTCTTCGCCTCCTATGGCGACATGGCCGATGCCTTTGCCCGCAACGAGGTTTCCGCCAGCGCGATAGGCTGGGAAGCGGTCGCCGTCTGGGCCAAGGGCAAGGGCAAGACCATCAAATACACGATCCCAAAGGAAGGCACCGGCATGTTCATGGACTGCCTCTGCATCCCGAAGGATTGTCCGCACATCGACCTTACCTACAAGATGATCAACCACATCATCTCGCCTGAGCCGCAGAAAATCTTCGCCGTCGAGCAGAGCGCCGGCATCACCAATCTCAAAACCGTTCCGATGCTGCCGCCGGAGCTGGCGCAGTCCTATAATTACGGCGACCTCGGCAACTTCATGAAGAAGGCTCGCCTGCAGCCTGTGCCCCCAACCGAATACGACGGCACCACGGCGACCTATGATGATTTTCTGCAGGAATATGCCCGACTGCAGAAAGCCTGACGCCCCGTTGTGAGCCGTGGCTTGGGTCGCCTTCCCAGGCTGCCGCGGCAACTGACGGCGCTCGCACCCGCCGCCGCGGCATGGCTGCTGCTGTTCGCGGCACCCTTGGCATATTTCTTCGTGATCAGCTTCTGGTCGGTGCGCGCCCGAATCATGCGCCCCGATCTCACCGGCAGGAACTATCTTGCCACCCTGGCCGACTACGGCGATGTGCTGCTGCACACGCTTCTGATCGGATTGGCGATTGCCTTTGTCACCACTGCACTTGCCTATGCCTTCGCCTTTGCCATCCGATTCCGCTCGGGCACATGGGGAAACGCTCTCCTGCTCCTCACGCTGATAACGCTCTTCGGCGGTTATCTGGTGAAGATATATGCCTGGAAAAGCATTCTCGGGCGCGATGGCATCATTAACGGCGTGTTGCGAAGCATCGGCATCATCGACGAGCCGCTCACCTTCTTCATCTATAACGCCAATGCGGTCGTCATTACGCTGGCGTATTTCCTGCTGCCCTTCGCCGTTCTCCCCATCTACGGCAACATGCGCGCCATTCCGGACAGCCTGATCGAAGCGGCACGTGACCTCGGTGCGAACACCTTCCGCGCGTCGCGTGATGTCGTGCTCCCCCTGTGCGAGCGCGGTATCGCCGTCGCCTTCCTTCTCACCTTTTTAATTTCGGTTGGCGATTATGTGACGCCGCGCTTGGTCGGCGGCGGTACTTCCATGATGGGGCACTTCATCGAGACGCAGTTTTCCTTCGGCTTCAACTGGCCGATGGGCAGTGCCATGGCCTTCACCCTGATGGCATCCTCTCTTGTGATATTCCTCCTCTGCAGGATTGCTCTGCGCCAGTTGATTTCGTTATGAGCGCGCCCTTGGCCTCCAAACTCCTATGGCTGGCGTTCATCGCTTTCGTGGTGCTGTTCCTCACCCTTCCCTTGGTGCTGGTGATCCTGTTCAGCTTCAACATGTCTGCCCTCACGAGCTTGCCGCTCACCGGTCTAACCCTGGATTGGTATGCTCGGCTTTTCGGCAACGAGAGCTTCTGGCCGGCGCTGCGCGCCAGCCTGGTGATCGGTGTGACTGTGGCCTTGCTCTCAGTCGTCATCGGCACATTGGCGGCGCTGGGGCTCGCGCGCATGCCCAGGCGCTGGGCTGCAATAGCCATGACATCGCTGAGCGCACCCATGATGCTGCCATCCCTCATTATCGGCATTGCGCTGCTTTCCTATTTCGTTCGGTTCCTGAAAATCCCCCTCGGGCTTCCGACGGTCGTTCTCAGTCATCTCGTCATCGTCGTCCCTTTCGTCGTAGCAATCCTGCACGCGCGCCTCGCTTCCTTCGACTGGTCGCTCGTCGAATCGGCCCAGGATCTAGGCGCATCTCCCTCGCGCGCATTCTTCACCGTCACTTTGCCCATCGTTCAGCCGACGATCGTCGGTGCCGGCCTCATCGCCCTAGCGCTCTCGCTCGATGATTTCGTTATTACCTTCTTCACCATCGGCAGCGGCAACACCCTTCCGACTATGGTATGGGGAATGGTGCGCACCACCCTTGATCCTTCCATCAACGCCGTCGCCACGCTTCTCATCCTGCTCAGCATCGGCTCGACTGCCCTTGCGCTGAGCGTCAGCAAATATCGCGGATGACGGCAATCAGCTTCGACTATAGCGGCAAGACCGCGCTGGTGACCGGGGCAGCCCGGGGCTTGGGCTTCGCGATAGCCCAGGCCTTTCTGCGGGCGGGGGCCACCGTCATCCTCAATGATCGCCGGCCTGCCGATGTCGAGCGCGCAATTGCAAGGCTTGGCGATGGCGCTGCATTGATCGCCGCACCTGCCGATCTGTCGACCCCCGCAGGCGCGACTGCAGCCGTCGCAGCCGCGCACCGGCTGGGCAGGCTCGATTTCCTGATCAACAACGCCGCGGTGAATGTCGAGAAGCCGCTGGATGAGACGAGTGATGCCCATTGGGATGAACATATCGCCGTCGTGCTGTCGGCGGCGTTCTTTACCGCAAGAGCGGCCTTGCCGCTTCTGAAGGCATCGCAGGGCTGCATCATAAATATATCCTCCGAACTCGGCCTCCACGCCATTGCCAACAATATCGCCTATGTGTCGGCGAAGCACGGCGTCCTCGCTCTCACCAGAGCGCTGGCGATCGAGCTGGCCCCGGCCGGGATAAGAGTGAACGCGCTGTGTCCCGGCACGATGGATACCGAGCTGATGCGCGATTGCGCCGCCGACAGCGGCGACCCTGAGAGTTACTACCGGAGCTTCCGCGCCTATCACCCGCTTCGGCGCCTCGCGAGCCCGGAGGAAGTCGCACAATTCGTTCTCTGCCTGACCTCGCCGGCCGCGGCTTTCATGACCGGGTCGCCGGTCGTGCTGGACGGCGGCAGCACCGCCGGGCGAATGTGAGATGACCGGCATTTTTTCAGGCCGCAGGGTTCTGATCACCGGCTCGACCCGCGGGATCGGCCATGCGGCTGCTGTGGCGTTCCTCGGCGAAGGCGCCGAGGTTATCCTCCACGGGAGAGATCAACTCGCTGCCGATAAGGCTGCTGCCGATATTGCCCCACCTCTTGGCCGCGCGATCCATGCCATCGGTGTCGACCTTCTCGATCGTGCCGCGCAAGATCGCCTGGCGCAAGCCGCAGGTGCGATCGACATTCTGGTGAACTGTGCTGGAATTTTCGAAGAACGCATGCTGGCCGATGCCGATGCCGGTCACTGGCACAGGATCATCGAGGTCAATCTCACGGCACCCTGGAGGCTCACCCGCGCGCTGTTGCCGCTCCTGCGGCAAAGACAGGGGATCATCGTGAACATCGGTTCCGATTCCGGCCTTCTCGGCTACGCAGGAGCATCGGCCTATTGCGCCTCCAAAGGCGCGCTCATCGGCCTCACCCGGGCTCTCGCCGTCGAGCTCGCCCCGAACATTCGCGTGCTCTGTGTCTGCCCGGGGCCCGTAGCTACCGACATGATGCGCGATTCGATTGCGAACGCCTCCGATCCCGCTGCTGCTCAAACTGAATGGGAGTCCTACACGCTCTTGAACCGCACCGCCGCCCCTGCCGAAATCGCCGAGGCGATCCTCTTCGCAGCTTCGCCTAAATGCACCTTCCAGACCGGAAGTGTTATCGTCGTCGACGGCGGCGCAA
>DATFOT010000476.1:0-6209 GCA_035265265.1 Aestuariivirgaceae bacterium
CAAATCCTTCAGTAGCGTCGTTATGCCGGTGCGCTCGCTCTTGGTGTCGTAGGTATAGATCAGCTCCTGGCCGCCATTGGCCAGTTCGAGATGATGTCGGCCGAGCGCCTCCGGCAGGACTTCGAGACTTTGATGCAGCTGGACCGTCAGCTGTTTCTTGCCGAGCTTCTGGATCAGCTCCGCCTTGTCCTCGACCAGTATTAGCTCGCCGTGATTGATCACCCCGATCCGGTCCGCCATTTCTTCGGCTTCCTCGATATAGTGGGTCGTAAGTATGATGGTCACGCCCGAAGCCCTCAGGTCTCTCACGAGTTGCCACATGTCCTTTCTCAGCTCGACGTCCACCCCTGCCGTGGGCTCGTCGAGAAAAAGTATTTGCGGCTCGTGCGCCAAGGCTTTTGCGATGAGGACGCGGCGTTTCATCCCGCCCGACAGCGTCATGATCTTGCTGTCTTTCTTGTCCCATAGCGACAGTGCTTTGAGCACCTTGCCGACATGTTCGGGATTGTCGGGTTTGCCGAAAAGCCCGCGGCTGAAGCTTGTCGTTGCCCAGACGGTTTCGAAGGCGTCCGTCGTAAGTTCCTGCGGCACGAGGCCGATCAGTGCGCGCGCCGCGCGATAATCCGCAACGATATCATGTCCGTCGACCTTCACCTGGCCGCTGCTGGCGTTGACAATGCCGCAGATGATGCTGATGAGTGTCGTCTTGCCGGCGCCGTTGGGTCCGAGCAGCGCGAAAATTTCCCCTCGCCTGATCGACAGGCTCACCGCTTTCAGCGCCTCGAACCCGCTCGCATAGGTTTTTGAGACCTTATCAACGCTGACGACGGTCTGCATGACGCTGCTGTATCGCAATGTTATTGGGAATCCGCGTTTGCTCAGTGCATGAATGCCTCTCAAAAATCAAGTGAATCATACAACCCTTTTTCGATGATGCTCGGCGTCCGGCTAACCCTCTGTTGGCAAAAGGCCGTGGTGCAAATATGCTGATTGGCGGATGAAATGAACTGGAGAGACGGAGGAGGGCTTGCCAGAGTCTAGGGGGAGGTCGCTGCCGGATACGGCGCAGAAGGAGAAATCATCAAAACCGGCTGCCATTGACGTTCAGCGGGTGAGCAAGGTTTTTGGATCGGGCCATGAAAGCGTAAAGGCGCTCGATGATGTATCCCTTGCCATCGGGGAAAACGAATTCTTCACGCTGCTTGGCCCTTCAGGTTGCGGCAAGACAACGCTCCTGCGGCTCATTGCCGGCTTCGAACATCCCTCCAGCGGGCAGATAATCCTTTATGGCCATGATATTTCGCCGCTGCCGCCCTACAAGCGGCCGGTGAATACGGTTTTCCAGAATTATGCGCTGTTTCCCCATCTGACGGTGGCCCAGAATGTCGGCTTCGGGCTGCAGATGCTCGGTAAGGATCCGGGGGAGATCGAGACCACGGTCGGAAGAATGCTCCGCCTGGTGCGCATGGA
Source organism: Aestuariivirgaceae bacterium (assembly GCA_035265265.1). Taxonomy (GTDB): domain Bacteria; phylum Pseudomonadota; class Alphaproteobacteria; order Rhizobiales; family Aestuariivirgaceae; genus DATBLQ01. Next base: position 1,471 of record DATFOT010000476.1, read on the forward strand.
GGAATTGAAGAACCGCCGCGTCGGCCAGATCTCCGGCGGCCAGCAGCAGCGGGTGGCCCTGGCTCGCGCTCTGGCGCCTCGACCCAAGGTGCTGCTGCTCGATGAACCGCTCTCCGCGCTCGATCTCAAGCTGCGCAAGGAAATGCAGATCGAATTGAAGCGTCTGCAGCATGAAACCGGCATCACCTTCGTGTTCGTTACTCACGACCAGGAAGAGGCCCTCACCATGTCCGACCGTTTGGCCGTCATGAGCAGCGGGCGTATCCTGCAGATCGGCTCCCCCCATGAAATATACGACCGGCCGCAGAACCGCTTCGTCGCGAATTTTATCGGCGATACCAATTTTCTTCAGGGCGAAGTCACCAAGGCGGTAAATGGCATCGTCGAAGTGAAACTGGCATCCGGAGCCGTGGTATCGGCCAACGTGGCCGCAGGCGTGGAGGCCAAGGGCAAGGTCACCATAGTAGTCCGCCCTGAGCATGCCTCGCTCGTGCCGCTGACCGCGCCAGTCACGCTCCAAGGCACACTCGAGCACATCGTCTATTTCGGCACGGACACCCATTATCACGTCAAGCTGAAGTACGGCAGCGAGTTTATCGTCCGTGAGCAAAACGATCGCGGCAGTAGCAACAAATGGTCAACCGGCATGAATGCGGGAATCCTGTTCGACGAAAATGCCGCACAGGTGTTGAACGATTGAAATGGTTGACACCGCCTTAAACGCGCCGGTCGATCCTGCCGCCAAGGCCGCGGTGCAAGTCGAACGCAGGGACATCCGCAATCGTTGGCTGCTGGCGGCTCCGGCGCTGGTTATTATCGCCTTTGCTGCGGTCGGCCCGTTGCTCATCATGGTGATTTATTCGTTTCTCACCAAGGGTCCGTACGGCGGCGTGGTCTGGCAATTCTCGACCGACGGCTGGTACCGGGTGCTGTTCGAGACGGACATCTTCGACGGCACCGTCACTCTCGCCGACGCCCATCTGAGTATTTTATGGCGTTCGATAAAACTGTCGCTCGCCACCACGCTGCTGGCCTTGATCTTGGGGTTTCCCACGGCTTATTTCATCACAACTCGACCGGAGAGCATGCGGGGCCTCTGGCTGTTTCTGATCACGATACCGTTTTGGACGAATTTGCTTATTCGCACCTTTGCGATCATGGAGGTCATCCGCAACGAAGGAATTCTCAATTCCTTTCTGATCGGTGTGGGCCTGATCGACCGGCCCATTCAAATTATGTTTACCGATTTCGCCATCATGCTGGGAATGGTCTACGTGTATTTGCCGTTGATGGTCCTGCCTCTGTATGCCAGCATGGAAAAACTCGATTTCCGCCTGATCGAGGCAGCCTACGATCTCTACGCCAGCCGCTTTCAGGTGCTTCGGCGCATCATCATCCCGCTGGTCATGCCAGGGATTATCGCCGGCTCTATACTCGTGTTCATTCCTTCGCTCGGCGCCTATGTGACGCCGCGCGTGCTCGGTGGCGGAAAAAACATGATGCTCGGCAACTTCATCGAGCTACAGTTCGGTCAAGGTCGCCACTGGCCGCTCGGAGCCGCTCTGGCCATCACTCTCATGGCGGTGGTGATGGTGGCCCTGCTCGTCTATGTCAAAAATGCTTCCCGGTCGACGGCGCACCATGACTAGCCAATCACGCGGCAAAGGATTTGCCGTCAGGCGACAGCCGGGGTTCGCCGCCATTGCCATCTTCTGCTTCATTTTGCTCTACCTGCCCATCGCGACTCTCGTGGTGTACTCGTTCAATGCCGGAACATCGATAGCGATCTGGGAGGGGTTTTCCTGGCGCTGGTATCAGGCAGCCTGGCGCAATGACCAAGTCCAAGATGTCTCGTTGCGTTCTCTGCTCATTGCTGCCGTCGCCGCCTTCGTCTCCAGCATTTGCGCAACCATGGCTGCTCTCGCCACGACGCGCACCAAGCATTTCCCCGGCCTCACCTTCATCTATGCCTTTGTTAACCAGCCGCTCATGGTGCCGGAAATTGTGACCGGCGTGGCCTTGCTCATCTTCTTCGCCATGATCAAGATCCAAACCGGCTACACCGGCATCGCCTATCTTCTGGCGGCACACACGGCTTTCTGCATTCCTTTTGCCTACCTGCCGATCAGGGCGCGGCTGGAGAGCATGGATCTGTCGCTTGAGCGTGCCGCCGCCGATCTTTATGCAACGCCATGGAAGACATTTCGCTATGTGACGTTGCCGATCCTGTGGCCCGGCATCCTCGCCGGCGCCATGCTCGCCTTCGTCGTCTCGCTCGATGACGTGGTGATCACGGAGCTTGTCAAGTCGGGTGGCCAGGACACTCTCCCGACCTACATGCTTGGCCAGCTGCGCCGCGTCGTAACCCCCGAGATGAACGCAATTTCCAGCGTGTTCCTCTTCATCTCCATTCTGACCGTGACAATCTTCTTCATTCTAAGCCGGAAGAGGCAGTAAAGTGCCACACAGCGACACCAGGGAGGTTATGATGAAATCTAAATTTGCGGCCGCCGCCGCTGCGCTTGCCTTATTGGGTCTAACCGGCGAGGCGCTGGCCGATGGCGAGCTGAACATCTACAACTGGGGCGACTACACCAACCCCGAGCTCATCAAGAAATTCGAGCAAGCCCATAACGTGAAGGTAACCGTCACCGACTACGACTCCAACGATACGGCGCTCGCCAAGGTGAAGGCAGGCGGGCATGGTTTCGACATCGTCGTTCCGTCCGCCAGCTATATTCCGATCTTCGTGCAGGAAGGTCTTTTATTGGAGACCCGGCCGGACCAGATGGAGAACTTTAAAAACGTCGACCCGCGCTGGGTAGACGTACCCTTCGACAAAGGGCGCCGTTACACGGTTCCCTGGCAGTGGGGCACCACCGGGGTGATCGTCAACACCAAATTCTATTCCGGTGATCCCAACACCTCCGCCATTTTCCTGGATCCGCCGGACGAGCTTAAGGGCAAGATCAACGTCATTCCCGAGATGAGCGACGTCATGCATCTGGCGATTCGCTACGTAGGGGGCCAGTGGTGCACCGGCGACAAGGAACTGCTCAAGAAAGTGAGAGACCAGCTGCTCGCTGCCAAACCACATTGGCTGTCCATGGACTATGGCAACGTGGAAAAATTCTCCAAGGAGGATGTTGCTGCGGGTGCCTATTGGAACGGAGCAACCTTCCGCGCTCGTCTGCAAAATCCCAAAATCGTCTACGGCTATCCGAAAGAAGGCTATCCGATCTGGATGGACAATGTTTCCGTGCTGAAGGATGCAAAGAACGTCGAGAACGCCAAGCTCTTCCAGAATTTCATTATGGATCCGGAAAACGCCGCGATGATTTCTGCTTTCGCGCGCTACGCCAATGGGATCAAGGGTTCCGACGCCTTCATGCCGGAAGACATGAAGACGGCCCCGGAAATCGCTATCCCGAAAGAGTTCGACGGCCTTGGCAGTTTCGCCGTAACCTGCCCGCCTGAGGTGCAGGAGCTCTATACGGCGATCTGGACCGAGCTGACCAAGTGAGCTGCATTCCGGGCGGCTCGCCGCCCGGAATCACTCAGCCGCCCAGGAATCCTTCGAGCACGTTCACCGTATTGACGCCGATCGCTTCGATTGCGTAGCCGCCTTCCATCACGAACAGCGTGGGCAGCTTCGCTTTCTCGATGCGGGCGCCATATGTCCTGAAATCATCGGAGTCGAGCTTGAAGAAGCTGATCGGGTCGTCCTTGAAGGTATCGACCCCGAGCGAGACCACCAGCGCGTCGGGCCCATAGCCGCTGATGCGCCGCAAGGCATCGCCAAGCGCCTGCTCCCAAACCTGGAAAGATGTGCCGGCAGCCATCGGGTAGTTCACGTTGAACGCCTCTCCTTCGCCTTCTCCGCTCTCATCCGCATACCCTAGGAAATAGGGAAAGGCATCCTCGGGCCTGCCGTGCAGCGAGACAAAAAACACATCGTTTCGCCGGTAAAAGATATCCTGCGTGCCATTGCCATGATGAAAATCGACATCCAATATCGCTACCCGCTTGGCGCCTTGATCGAGAAACATCTGAGCGGCAATAGCGGCGTTGTTGAGAAAGCAATACCCGCCATACATATCACGCGCCGCGTGATGGCCGGGAGGACGGCAAAGCGCAAAGGCGGAACGCTCGCCTGCGCCGACGATCCGCTGTGCTGTCTGAACGACCGCCGCACTCGACTTTGCCGCGGTCCATGTTCCCGCGGTGATGGCCGTTTCGGTCGCGAGCGCATAATAACCCGCCTTGCCGTCGATATTTGTCGGCACCCGCAGCTGCATGCGTCGCGCGGGGAAGCCGGAAGGAATGATCTCCCCGCGGCTGCCGACCTTCGACCATTCCGCCCAGGCTCCCTCTAGAAATTGCAGAAAGCCGGCATCGTGCACGCGCTGAGCGGCTTTCATGGAGAATTCCTCGGGCGGTTCGATTCGGCTGAATTTCCGCTCCTTCAGGCGAGCGAGAATGTATTCCACCCGTGAAGGCCGCTCGAATGGAGTGACGAACTGGCCGAAGTAGAGTTCCGCCTGTGGAAAGTGATAGCGGTGATCTTCCGAGTAGATGACTCGCATGCCCTGATCTCCAAGTCGGACTTGTCCCCCCAGATAAAGACCTTGTTCAATCCCTCAATCGCTGACAGTTCGAGCCAAGACGCCAAGAGCGCGTGCAAGCTGCGGATCATTCCCTTGTGCATAGCGGATATCGAATGGCTGGGCGACTGTCGG
>DATFOT010000477.1:0-3717 GCA_035265265.1 Aestuariivirgaceae bacterium
GTTCGGGCGCGCTTGCCTCTATGAGCTGGATCGACCGATGGTGCCGCATGCCCATCGTGAGGGGCATCTGATCTTTCATGTCAGCGGACCGGTCGCCAGCGTGGTTGTCGATGGCAAAACCCTGCCGCTCACGACCCGGAGCGCGACGGCAATCAGCCCGTGGCAACCGCATTATTTCTCGCCGATTGACCGCCGGGAACCAACGCTGACGCTCGTTCTCTACATCCGCCCGGGCTGGTTTGTTGATGCGAGCCACACGGCCTTCGAAATCCTGCGCTTCGGCCGCTCAACCGTCGAAATGAGCGACCACATCACCCGACTTGTCTTGGAAACCGCACGGCTTCTCGCCAACCATGGCGGCTGCGATGGCTCTTTCGAAGACCGGCTCAGTGACCTCACGCAGGCGGCCTTCGATCAAACCTGGCAGTGGACGAGCGCGGCTGACAGGCCGGCTGCCCAATGCTCGGGACTGCGGGATTTTCGCCTGAGGCGCGCGATCAGCCTCCTGAGCGAGAGGCTCGGCGAACCCGTCGACCTTGCACAGATTTCGCGGAACGCCGGCCTTTCGCGCCCGCATTTCTTCAAGCTGTTTCGCGAGCAGATGGGTCTGCCCCCTACGATCTTCCTCAACGCCTTGCGCGTGGAGCGCGCGATCGAGCGATTGGCCAGAGGCACGGAAACGGTTTCTGAAATCGGGCTTGATCTCGGCTTTGCGACCCCGGCGAGCTTCTCGCGGTTCTTCATCGCCAATGGCGTCGTGCCGCCGAGCGCCTACCGGCGCAGTGTCGCGGCCCTTCCACACTGAAACAGAGCTGCTGCACTCCAAAGAAGAGACGTTCGGGCTAGAGAAAAGACGTTCGGGAAAGGACAGGCCGGGAACTTCAATCTAGCCTTCATTCTAACGGTGGCGAGGGTCCGCCACGGGAAGCTGCCGGGCCGTTTCTGAGATGGACAATTTCATCAAGCGCTATCCGCTCTGGAGCCTGATTTTCATCCTCTTGGCCGCAGCGTTCCTGTGGCTTGTGCTGGCCCCCTGGCCACCCGAACTGGTGGCGAGTTGGGGCCGCAAGCAAATCTTCCTGAATGCACTTTTGGGCGGCATCACGCTTGGCGCGCTCTATTTCCTCGTAGCAGCCGGCTTCACACTGATTTTCGGCCTGATGCGCGTCGTCAATCTGGCGCATGGCTCATTGTTCCTGATCGGCGGATATATCGGCTACGAGATCGCGACCGCCTCGGGTTCGTGGCTGCTGGCGTTTCCGATTGTGTTCATCGTCGTGGGGCTGATCGGGCTCTTGATGCAGTTCTTCATCTTCTCGAAAATGGAAGGCGAAGAGCTCCGCCAGACGCTGGTCAGCATCGGGCTTTCGATCGTGTTTGCCGACCTCATGCTCTGGTGGTGGGGCGGGCAATCGTATTCGATCCTCGCTCCGCAATTCCTGCAGGGGCCGATGGAATTGCCCCTCGTGAGCAACGTCAACGACTCGACCGGGGCGGTCACCTGGCTGCGCTACCCGTCCGTGCGCGTCTGGATCCTGGTCGCGGCAATCGTGATCGGCATCGCGATGTGGCTCGTTTTGAACCGCACCGCGCTTGGCATGCTGATCCGTGCGGGCGTGGACGACCGTGAGATGCTGGCCGCTTCCGGCGTGCGCATCCACTTGGTGTTTCTGGCGGTGTTCGCCTTCGGCGCCGGGCTTGCCGGTATCGCGGGGATCATCGGTGCCACGTTCCAGTCGCTGTCGCCGGGCGAGGATACGCGCTTCCTGCTGGCGAGCCTCGTGGTGGTGATCGTCGGAGGCATGGGGTCGATCGTCGGTGCGGCTTTGGGCGCGCTGATCATCGGGGTGGCCGAGCAGATGGGGTTTGTCTACGCGCCGACCTATTCGATCGTTCTCACCTTCCTCATCATGGCGGCGGTGCTGGCGTTTCGGCCGCAGGGCCTCCTGGGAACGAGGCGCTAGGACATGTCGGTTGCCGATCAAGCCCCTCGCTTCGCCAGCCCCGTCGACCAGCGGATGTGGTCCGAGCGCATTCCCGCCCCCTGGTGGATCTTCGGGTTGATCCTGCTGTTGCTGCCGATCGTGGCCAACAATTTCTGGCTGTTCCAGATCATGGGCTGGACTTTCATTCTGGGCATGATCGGGCTCAGCCTGATGTTCCTCGCCGGCTATGGCGGAATGGTGAGCCTGCTGCAAATGTCGATTGCCGGAATGGCCGGCTACATGGTCGCAATCCTTGGGCCGTCCGGGGCGGCCAATGTCAGTCTCGGCCTCTCCTGGTGGATCGTGCTTCCGGCCGCCTTCCTGATCGCGGCTCTTTTCGCGACGATATCCGGCGCGCTCGCCGTTCGCACGGATGGCATCTACACGATCATGATCACGCTCGCGATCGCGGCGGCCTTCTTCTATTTCACGCGACAGAACTACTCGGTCTTCAACGGCTATTCCGGGTTTAACCTCGTGTTGCCGCCGAAGCTTTTCGGCGTGAACTGGCGCGATCCCTTGCCTTTCTACTACCTCACCCTCGGCAGCGCCGCTCTTTGCTACGGCGCAGTCGTCTATCTCGCGCGCTCTCCCTTCGGGCTCGCCCTTCAGGGCGTGCGCGACAACCCGCGCCGCATGGCGGCACTGGGTTTCAACGTGACCGCCCATCGCGTGGCGGCCTACGCCCTGGCGAGCGTTTTCGCCTCCGCGGGCGGCATTCTTCTGGTCTGGCAGAATGCGCAGATCGCGCCGGGCACAATCGGTGTTTCCTCCGCGATCGATGTGCTCGTGGTCGCGGTAGTCGGCGGGATGCGCCGGCCGCTCGGACCGTTTATCGGCGCTTTCATCTACGTGTTGCTGCAAGTGTTCTCGACCGACATTCTCGGTTTTTTCGGATTCTCGGCGGATCGCTTCAAGCTGATCATCGGGATCGGCTTCCTGGCGATCGTGCTGTTCTCGCCGGATGGTGTGCTGGGCCTGTGGGATCGCTGGCGCGCCGGGGTTGCGGCGCGCAAGGCCGCAACGACAGGAGGCGGGGTATGAACGCGCCCGTCGTGTCTTCCCGGATGAACTTGCCCGGGGCTGGCAATGCCAGCTCCGGCAATGCGCTGGAACTGCGCGGCATCACCAAGATGTTCGGCGCGCTGGCCGCAATCTCGGACGTGACGCTTTCGGTGAAACCGGGCGAAAGGCGGGCCGTTCTCGGCTCGAATGGCGCGGGCAAGACCACGCTGTTCAACTGCATCACCGGGGATTTTCTGCCCACAGCGGGCCTGGTCCGCTTTTTTGGCGAGGATGTGACGGTTTTCCCGCCCCATGAGCGCATCCGTCGGGGCTTGCGCCGCACCTACCAGATATCCTCGCTCTTCGCCGGGCTGAGCGTGATGGACAATGTCTATCTGGCCTGCTGCGGTGTTTCGCGAAACCGTTTCTCGCTGGTCCGGCCCCGCCCCGACGATGCACTCGTGAACGCAGCGGAAATACTGGTCGAGGCTGTGCACCTGACCGACGATAAGAACCGCTTGGTCGGCGAGCTGGCCTATGGCCAGCAGCGGCAGCTTGAAATTGCGCTCGCGCTCTCGGGTGCTCCCCGCTTCATCCTGTTCGACGAACCGGCAGCGGGACTCTCACCCCGCGAGAGAGGTGATCTGATCCATATCCTGACCTCGCTGCCGAGCCACATTGGCTACATCATCATCGAGCACGACATGGATGTCGCTCTGCGCGTCGT
>DATFOT010000478.1:0-3632 GCA_035265265.1 Aestuariivirgaceae bacterium
CCCAACGGGAGGCGAACGGCGCAAAGAGGAAATCGGTTCCCTGAAATTCTCGTATGATTAGCCCGTGGCGCTCGCGCATTGGTTGAGACCGTGGAATAAGGTTTTATTGGAGGCTGCGGTCGTATTCCAGGACGGCGTTGAGCAGAACTTGGGCACCTGCCGAACATTCCTCGAAACTGGTCGATTCCGCCTCATTGTGCGACAGGCCGCCGAGGCAGGGCACGAAGATCATGGTGGTCGGCGCCACCCGGGCAATATAGGCGGCGTCGTGGCCGGCGCCCGAGGCCATCTCGCGGGTGGTGAAGCCGGATTTCTCAGCGCCGGCCTTCACGCATTGAATGAGGCGGGGATCGAATTTCACCGCGGGAGAGATCCAGATGCGCTTCTCATCGAGATCGAGCTGGTCGGCAGCGGCGATCCCCTGCAGCGCGGCGCGATAGGCCGTTTCCATCCGCTCGAGGACGGCATCGTCGGGATGACGAAGGTCGACGGTGAAAAATACTTCCCCCGGCACGACATTTCGGCTGTTCGGCCGGTTTTCGATAAGACCGACGCTGGCGACGCCCGGCAGATGATCCATGCCCATCTCGTGAACCGCCTCGATCATGCGAGCAGCACCGAGCAGCGCGTTGCGGCGGAGAGCCATGGGCGTTGCGCCGGTGTGAGCCTCCTGCCCTTTCACCGTGACCTCATACCAGCGCATGCCCTGGACGCCGGTGACGATACCGACCATGCGGCTTTCGGCCTCGAGGATAGGACCCTGCTCGATGTGGAGTTCGAACATCGCCTGGAATTTCTGGCTCCCGACGGGATCGGCGCCGCGATAGCCGATGCGCTCGAGCTCGTCGCCGAATTTACGGCCTTCACGGTCTTCGCGCGCATAGGCATAATCCTGGGTGAAAACGCCGGCATAAACGCCCGAGGCGAGCATGGCGGGTGCGAAACGCGAGCCCTCCTCATTGGTCCAGTTGACGATCATCACCGGAGCGTTGGTTTCGTAGCCCACCTCGTTCAGCGTGCGCATGGCCTCAAGCGCGCCCAGCACGCCGAGAACGCCGTCGAACTTGCCGCCCGTCGGCTGGGTGTCGAGGTGCGAGCCCATGGCAATGGGAAGGAGTGCGGTGCTTTTGCCCGTCCGGACGGCAAACATGTTGCCGCAGCTGTCGATGGAAACCCTCAGGCCGAGATCCTCGCAGGCGCGCTTAAACCAGTCGCGCACTTTCCTGTCGTCGTCGGACAGGGTCAGGCGCTTGATGCCGCCCTTCGGTGTCGCGCCGAAGGAAGCGGTCTCCATGATCGAATCCCATAGGCGCTTGCCGTCGATGATGAGGTTCTGCTTCGAAGACATCACGGGGTGACCTCCATGCGTTCCACGGGCCGCGGGCTGCTGAGCTCCTTCCAGATGGCGTTGGCCACGTGAACGGCCGGGAACGGCGGGCGCTCGATATACTTACCGTCGCCCTTCTCGGCACGCAGATCGCCCTGCTTCCAAGCGATGCGGCCGCGGTTGAGGGTGAGCACGGGGAGCCCGGTGCATTGGAAGCCTTCGAAGACATTGTAGTCGATCCGGCTGACCTGGCGTTTGGCCGAGATCGTCTTCGTCGCTTTCGGATCCCAGATCACCACATCGGCATCGGAGCCGACAGCAATCGCGCCCTTGCGCGGATAAACATTGAGAATGCGGGCGGAGTTGGCGGAGGTCGCCGCCACGAACTCCTCCTTGGTCAGCCTGCCGGTATTGACCCCTGCCGTCCACAGGACCGGCATGCGGTCTTCTAGTCCGCCGGTGCCATTGGGGATCCTGGTGAAGTCCTTGGCACCCATGCGCTTCTGCTCGGTGGTGAAGGCGCAATGATCAGTGGCGACAACCTGCAGAGAGCCGGACTGCAGGCCCGCCCACAGCGAATCCTGATGCTCCTTCGGACGGAAGGGGGGAGACATGACCCGTCGGGCGGCATAGTCCCAGTCCTTGTTGCGGTAATCGCTTTCATCGAGCACGAGATGCTGAATGAGCGGCTCGCCGAAGACCCTTTTGCCGGCCTCGCGGGCGCGCTTGATCGCTTCGTGGGACTGGCGGCAGGAGGTGTGGACGACATAGAGTGGGGAGCCTGCCATGTCGGCAATCATAATGGCGCGGTTGGTCGCCTCGCCCTCGACTTCGGGCGGACGCGAATAGGCATGGCCTTCGGGGCCGGTGATGCCGCGGCTTAGAAGATGCTCCTGAAGACGAAACACCACATCGCCGTTCTCGGCGTGGACCAGTGGCATGGCGCCGAGCTGAGCACAGCGGCTGAATGAATTGTACAGCTCATCGTCATTGACCATGAGGGCACCCTTATAGGCCATGAAATGCTTAAAGGTGTTGATGCCGTAGGTCTTGGTGACGGTCTCCATCTCCTCCCAGATCTGTTTAGACCAGCAAGTCACGGCCATGTGAAAACCGTAATCGCCTGCGGCCTTCTCGGCCTTGCGGCGCCAGTCCTGATAAGCGGCCAGCATGGATGCGCCGGGTGCCGGGATGCAAAAATCGACGATCATGGTGGTGCCGCCGGAGAGCGCGGCCTTGGTGCCCCATTCGAAATCATCGGCAGACACGTTGCCCATGAACATAAGTTCCATATGAGTATGCGGATCGATGCCACCCGGCATCACGTAGCAGCCGCCGGCGTCGATGATCTCGGCACCCCTTGCCGCATCGAGCCTGGGAGCCACCGCGGCTATGGTTTCGCCATCGATCAGCACGTCGGCGCGCCGGCTGTGGTCGTGGTTGACGACGGTGCCGCCGCGGATGAGTACGCTCATAATGTGTTCCTCGCTTAAATGGGCGAGAACCGGCCTTCCGCGAGGCCGGTTCCAGAACCTCGGTGCTAGAGCTTCTTTGCCGCGTCGGTCACGGCATGGCTGAAGGCGCCTTTCGGCTTCTTCGAAATGACCGGATCGGAGCCGCCCTTCATCAAGGTATCGACAGTGCGCTGATAGGCCGCCTCATCGAGTGTGCCGTCGGAGCCCTCGGTGAGCTTGTTGATCTCGCCCATCATGCGGACCTGGTGCTTCTCGGTCTGGGCGCCGGTGGCGTCGTTTTCGAGAACAATCTTCGCGGCCGCTTCAGGATTTTCACGCGCCCAGGCCCAGCCCTCCATCGAGGCTTTGACGAAGCGCGCCATGACCTCGATGAATTTCGGATCGGCGAGCCGCTCCTCCAGGACATAGAGACCGTCTTCGAGGGTGGCGACACCCTGGTCCTCATATTTGAAGACGACCAGGTCCTCAGGCTTGATGCCGGCGTCGATCACCTGCCAATATTCGTTGTAGGTCATGGTCGAGATGCAGTCGGCCTGTTTCTGCAGCAAAGGGTCGACGTTGAAACCCTGTTTCAGCACCGTCACGCCGTCGGTGCCGCCCGTCGTCGGAATGCCGAGCTGGCTCATCCAGGAGAGAAACGGATATTCATTGCCGAAGAACCACACGCCGAGCGTCTTGCCCTTGAAATCGGCGGGCGCCTTGATGCCGGTGTCGGCACGGCAGGTGAGCATCATTCCGGAGCGCTTGAAGGGCTGGGCGATATTGACGAGAGGCACGCCCTTCTCGCGCGAAGCCAGCGCGGAGGGCATCCAATCGATGATGACGTCGGC
>DATFOT010000479.1:0-8960 GCA_035265265.1 Aestuariivirgaceae bacterium
GGCGCCAATGTTCGATATCGATCTGAACGCCTTGGAGCAGGGTTGCCAACAAGGGACAGAAGACGGCGATTGCCTGATGTCGGAGAGGGGTGGGGCTCAGGATGGTTTTCCAGCCCATCGCAATCGTCGTCAGAACAAGCAGAAGAAAGCTGATGCCGCCCAACCAGCCATTGGCAGCAAAGGCGTTGATGAACACATTATGGGGATCGTTGCCGAATATCTTGCGAAACTGCATCGGGCCCATGCCGTTGGGCAGCTCCAGCAGCAGGGGCAGGCTGTTGAGCTGATCGCCGAAACGGCCCGTTTCGCCGGCGTCATAGTAATTGATGAGATTGGCGCGCTCCTGAAAAATCGTTCGGACGCTTTCAAAGGAGAGCGCGAAGGCGATGAGCGCGATAGCGATAATGGTACATGCGGAAACGAAAAGTATAATGCGGGTTCTGATCTGCGGGGCCGGATGGGTGATGAAGCTGATGACGGCGAGCAGGGCGATCGTCACGATCGCGTTGACCCAGGCACCGCGCGAAAAAGCGAAAAAAAGGCCGGCGCCGACCAGGGAAAGGGCGACGGCCGACCAGAATTTGTGGCGCTGGGTGCCCAGCATGAAACCTTGCAGAAGGAAACAGAGCGGCGGGATGAGAAACGTCGAGAAGACGTTCGGATCCTTGAAGGTTCCCTGGGCCCGATACATCGGCGCCCAATAGTCCCTTAGGCCGGCGATGTCGAAATAGCCGATCAGTCCGGATAGCGACGCCGCGCATGCAGCCCAAATATAAGCGTTGCGAATAATGGAAAAACGCGCCAACGCATCGCCGACGGTCAGCAAAGCATAGAAAACCGCCGTTGCCCCCAGGAAGGCGGAGACGACGGTAAACATCACGGCACGGGAATCGCCGGTCACTTGCGCCAGGCTCAGCAAGCCGCCGATATTATAGAGGATAAGAAAAGCTATGGGCGGCAGCAAAGAGGGATGGACGGAAAGCGCATTCGGCAGAAAGGCAAGCAGCGCGACAACGAACAGCAGTTCATAGGGTGAGGGCTCGACGATGACGAGCCAACCGGAAGCAACAAACAGCCAAAGCGCGGCGTGCTGCAGCTGGCGGAGAGAAGGTCGCGCCCAGGCGGCCGCCGGTAGTGTTGCCGCGGCACTCAATAGGCGTTCTCCGTCGAGAGCAGCGAAAAAGGCGTCCGTGCCAGGATGCAGAGATCGAAAACAAGCGACCAGTTCTCGATGTAGTAGAGGTCGTGCTCGAGACGCCGGTGAAGCTTCTCAACCGTGTCGGTATTGCCGCGCCAGCCGTTCACCTGGGCCCAGCCGGTGATGCCGGGCTTGACCTTCGTCCGGGCGAAATACTCCTCGACGATTTCCGAATATTCCGCGTCGTTCACATTGGCATTGGTGGCATGGGGGCGAGGACCGACCATAGAAAGCTCGCCTTTCAGCACATTAAAGAGCTGCGGCAGCTCATCGAGCGAGGTCTTGCGAATGAAACGACCGACCTTGGTGACTCGCGGGTCATCGCGAACCGCCATCTTTTTTGCCGTGTGGTCGGTCTGATCCACGAACATCGAACGGAATTTGTAGACTTCGATCAGCTCATTGTTAAAGCCATAGCGCTTCTGCCGGAAAACAGCCGGACCCCTGCTGTCGAGTTTCACAGCAACCCAGACGACAGCCATGACCGGGGCAAGCAACAGAAGCAGCAGGGCGGCGATCACCTTGTCGGCAATTGATTTCACCAGAGCATCCCAGCCGGCAATCGGCTTGTCGAAGAGGTCGATGAAGGACACCTCGCCGATGCGCGAGTACGTGCGCGGCTGGTAACGCAGTTTCTGGGTGTGGGCGCTCAGCCGAATTTCGACCGGCAAAACCCAAAGCTTGCGGAGCAGCCGAAGCAGGCGGTTTTCCGCCGTTACCGGAAAGGTGACGAGCAGCAGATCCACGCGCACCGAACGCGCGAAGGCAATGAGTTCGTCGATCGTGCCTATACGCGGGCAACCCTCGATGAGCGGGGGTGAGCGGTCGTCGCTGCGATCATCGAAAATTCCGACGATGGTCAGGTCGCTGTTTTTGACAAGGCCGAGCGCCCTGATCAAATCGCCCGCCGGCTTGCCACCGCCCACGAGAACGGCGCGTCGGTTGAAGCGACCGCTGCGGTTCCAATAGCGGCACAGAAGCGCGAACAGCCATCGGCCGAAGAGGCACGCCGCAGTTCCTAAAAGAAACCATTCCACCAGCCAGCGCAGCAAGGCATCCATTTCCTGGAGGTGAAGCAGCACCAGCATAAAGGCGGCAGCGGATACCGATGACCAGGCGATCAAGACGCGCATGACCTGGTCGGCAGGAAAGAGCAGGGCATGCAGCGTATAGGCACCGCTGACATGTTGAAGCATGACGATGCTGGCCGCGGCTGCGATGACCAGAGGCAAATAAACGGCAAATGAGATCGGACCGGCAAAGGAGAGTGAGGCAATGAGGAAGCCTGTCGAGGCGACCAGCAGCGCCTCGCCGGCGCGCGCCAAAACGGAAATCATGTGAACGGAGATATGGGGGGATTTTCCGCCATAGGCCCAGGGGCCGGCAAAACCGGAACGCAGGCTTTGCCCCATGGCAGCCGGTACAGAATGAAGCCGGTCCTTCAGGTGTTCTACATACATCGCAGGTGGCCGAAAGTTGAACATTGGATCTAGATCAACTTTTGCGTCAGCAACTTCTGGGCCGTTAGTAGCATTATGTACAACTTGAGATCGCGAAGGTTAATGAAGGCTTAATCATGGTGGTGCGTTTGCGCATAAAAAGCGGCAATGCTGTCGGCCATTCGCATGGCGCTGAAGCGCTCCTTCACTGTGGCCGCCACCGTCCGGGCGTGGCCCTGCCACGCTTCGATGTCGCCCAGCACCGTTTCGATGGCGCGGGCAAGGGGGGCGGGGTCGCCCGGCGCCACCAGCTGCGCGGCGGGAAGGATCTCGGGAATGCCTCCGGTTCTCGTGGCGATGAGGGGGATCGATGCCGCTGCCGCCTCGAGAACGATATAGGGCATGGATTCAAATCGGAGGGAACGACCAATACTCGGCCGCGGTCCCAAACGGATAAAGCCGGTCGCGCTCCCACGAAAGCAACATGCCGGTCCAAGCCCAGGTTCCGGCAAAGCGACTCAAGCTTGCGGCGCTGCGCACCATCGCCCACGACCATGGCCGTAACCGGCCTTGTTGCGGCAACAACGGCCATGGCGCGCAGCATGACGTCGACGCCTTTCACTTCTCTGAGCTCACCGATGAAAAGAAGATCGGCAGCGTCGCGGCGCGGAGTGACTGCCAGGAAGTCGGTTTCCCACAGGCCGTTGTGCACGATGCGGAAGGGTTTTCCACGAAGCCCGATCTTTTCGTCATAAGCATTTTTCTCCCACGCGCTGACGAAGATCAGGCCGGTGATAAGTGGCCGCAGCAGTTTTTCCAAACTCAGGAATAAAAGGCCGAGAGGTGAGGTCCGATCGAACTGCAGGCTGCCGCCATGGGGCGTGTAAAACGCCGGCACTGCGAGCGAGCGAGCAACCAGGGCTGCGAAGGCACCGCCTTTTGCGCCATGTCCGTGCAAAATGTCCGGCCGCAGCGCGCGGCAGGTATTGCGGATGGCCCGGTAACCGATGAGGTCGCTTGGCGTCGGCAGGCGGTCCATGGGCAAACGATGAATGCCAAGCGTGCATTTCGGCTCAAGCGATCGCAGCAATTTGTCGGCGCCAGCGCGCCGCCAAGGTTCGAAGCGGTTATCATGCCGACGTCCAGACCCATGCCGTGCTGTGCGGTTACAAGATCGCCCACGTGACGCATGACGCCGCCGAGTGGAGCGCGGAAACAGTGAATGATCCGCCGTTGCATATGGCGGCTCAAAACCAGCGCTCGCGCACATAGACGATGTCGCCGGGAAAGAGCTGCGCCGTCACGGCCGCCTTGAAGGTCTCCGTGCCGGAGGCAGATTTTCGTGTAACCAGCACTGTTCCCTGATCCGCGCGGGCGCTGTAACCGCCGCCGATTGCGATTGCGTTCTGCACGCTCATGCCGGGCTGGTAGGAAAAGCTGCCGGCCTGATTTACCTCGCCAAGTATGAAGAACGGCCGGAGAGTGACAACCTGCATCGACACTTGCGGATTGCGCAGGTAGCCACTCTGCAGCTTCTGCCGGATCGATAGGGCCGCCTCATCGGGGGTGCGGCCGGCGATCATCACCTTTCCGATCAGGGGCATCATAATCATGCCGCCGCCATCGACCAGGTACTCGCGGGACAGTTCGGGCTCTCCCATTACCACGGCAGAGACGCGATCTCCCGCACCGATGCGATAACCCCCGCCGAACTCATAGGCCGCAGCAACGGCGCTCGAACCATACGGAGGCACGATGCGGCCGGCTGCGGTGGTTATGGGGCGCGGGTTTTCCTGAGGGCCGATCGCCAGACCGTCGGGTGGAGCAGACAATCCGGCCGCGTCCCAGCCGGAGGCGCAGGCCGAAAGCATCGACAGAAGCAACGCTGCTAAAACAAACCGCATCGGACAACTCAAGGATTATCGAAGGAACTTACGGCAACTATAGGTCTACATAGTTATCACTGAATTAACGCGACAGGCGTCTTAGCCAGGCCGTTAAGCAATTCCTAACTATAAACGCGGAAGTTTAGAGATTCTTCTGGTACAGCTAGAGGTTAGAATGACCATCGCTGGCGTGGCAAGCAGTGTTCCGACGGAAGGAGCCGCCGTGCGCCCGATCGCGATGGGGGATGTGGTCGACGGCATCTGGCGTAGGCGCTGGTGGGTTACGACCGCGGCGGCCGCGACGCTGGCGATTGCGTTCGGCGTCATTTCTCTAATCGAGCCGGTCTACCAAACCCAGGCCCATGTGCTGGTCGAAAGCCTGGAGACGCCCTTCGACCGGGCGCAATCGGATCTGTCGGTTCAGCAACGCGTTCTGAATGAGCGAGACATCGCCAGCCAGATCGAGGTGCTGGCATCGCGCGATCTTCAGCAGCGTGTGGTCGAGGCGTTGAATTTGACCGATCTGCCCGCCGTGGCCAATCCGGTTTTGAAACTCCACCACAAGATCCTCATTGCCCTAGGTTTCAAAATCGATCCCAGAACACAAACCGAAAGCCAGCGCGCGCTTGCCACGCTTTCCAAGGCGTTGACGATCTACCCGTCACCGGGATCGAACGTGATCGTCATCAGATCGAGTTCGAGCGATGCCGCTATGGCGGCGGAACTGGCCAATACGCTTGCGGAATTTTACGTCGGCTCGACGAGGGAAACGGCTATCGACAATACGCTGCGGGCCCGCGACTGGCTGACAGGCGAAATCGCCAAGCTTCGAGAAAAGGTCGCGGCTTCAGAAGCGGCGGCTGAGCGGTTCCGCGCTGAAAACGGTCTTCTGAAAGGAGCCGGGGCAACCTTGGAAGCACAGGAGCTTACCGAACTCAGCACTCAGCTCACCCTGGCACAAAGTGCCAAGCTCGATGCGCAATCCAAAGCAGATTCAATCAAGGAGATGCTGAAGAAGAGAGGCACGCCGGATCTTTCCACCGCGGCACCTGAGTCCTCGCTGCTGCAGCGGCTGCGCGAGCAGCAGATCAGCCTGAGCCGGCAGCTCGCCGAGCTATCTGCCGTTTATCTCGCGCAGCATCCGAAGATCATTGCTCTCAATCGTGACATCGAACGGCTCGACGACGATATGAGAAAGGAAGCCGGCAAGATCGTGGCCCATCTTGAAAACGATGCCGCCGCCGCTTCGGCACGTGAGACGGCGCTGCGCTTAAAACTCGAAAATCTGATGAGGAAGGCGGCGTCGACCAACCAGGACGACGTGAAACTACGGGCGCTGGAGCGCGACGCAGCAGCTAACAGGGCTGTGCTGGAGACCTATCTGAACCGGCTGAGCGATGCCAATGCGCGGGTATCGCTCGGCTCCCAGCCGGCCCTTGCCCGCATTATCCAGCGCGCCGACCTTCCGGCAGCGCCGAGTTTTCCGAAAGCCGGCCCGATATTGCTGCTGGCAGGACTTTCCGGCGTAACGATCGGCACAGGAATTGCATTCATGGCCGCGGTGATGGCGGAAATGGCAAACGCGGGCCATGCTCCGCACCCCGCTGCTCCACGATCAGCACCGCGGGTCGACCCCATGCGCGTTGCGCAGGTGCAGCGCGCCTTAGCGCAAGCCATGGAAAGGCCGGGAGCCGCAGGGAATGACGAGATCGTTCCGGCTATGTGCGAGCTGCCGGTTCTTATCGGCGACGACAATGCTGGAACCGTCGCGGCATCGGTGCTGACCGGGGCAGAAAGCGAATTCATGCGCGCCATGAGGCAGGTTGCCTCCTGGGCGGTGACCGGGCTTCAGACCTTCCGTGCCCGCAGGATCGCCATATCAGGGCCAGCCGGAAGCGAGATTGCGTCGGCGACCGTGGCGGTCGCACTGGCGCGACTTTTGTCGGTCCGGGGCGATGCGTGCATCCTAGTGGACAGCGACGGCCGGACGGGGTCGCTGCTGACGGTGCTCAGGATCGCTCCCGCATCCGGGTTCGGCGAATTGCTGCGCGGCAAAGCGTCCTTTCGCGAGGCATGCCGAAAGGATCCGCTGAGCAAGCTCGATGTCATGCAGGCCGGCCATTCGGCGGTCGGGGGCGATGTGATCATGGGCCCGCTGACCGCCGGCATCATGGAAATGCTCGAACGGCACTATAGCTTCGTGATCGTTCATATCGCGGCGCCGGCGCAAGGCGCCGAGCCGTGGAAAAACTTCCATGCCGGGCTCGTGGTGGCCAGCGCGGAACGGGCGGCCGAAGCTGGATCAATGGTCACGGCGATGCGTGCCGCGGGGATCGCATCGGCACAATATCTCCGGCTCTCGGCTCCGGCGAAGCAAACTCAAGTTGGCAGTCATCATGCAATCAAAGACGAAGCTCGACAGCAATCCGACAAAGAAGCGGGGTGGCCCGGCGTACACCAGCAACCTGCTCCATGGCTGTCTTGATCTCTTGTTTTACAGCGGAGCCGCACGCCTTCTCTCCCTCCTGACGAGCGGCATGGGGGCGCTGCTCATGCTGCACCATGTGCGGCCAGGCGGGGGACTGCAGGAAGGATTCGCACCCAACAGCGGGCTCGAAATCACCCCCGAGTTTCTCGAAGGGGTGATCTTGCACCTGCGCGGGAAAGGCTATGACTTTCTGTCAATGGCAGAGGCCGTAAGGCGGATCAGAACGGGCGGGCGCTCCGGCAGGCGCTTCGCTGCTTTTACCATCGACGATGCCTATCGGGATATTCTCATCCATGCTTGGCCCGTGTTCCACCGCCATGAATGTCCGTTCACCCTGTTCGTAGCGCCGTCGATCACCGATGGCACCTGCGAATTGTGGTGGCGCGCGCTCGAGGCAGTCATTGCCGGTTCGTCCTTTTTAGGCATAAGACTGAACGGGGAAACTATCGCACTCACGACCGTCACGGTTTCTCAGAAACAGGCTGCATGGGAGAAGCTTTACTGGCCGCTACGGCGGCTCGATGCCAACCGACAGCGTGACATCATCGTTAAGCTGTGCTGCGAACATGGCATCGATCCCGAAGCGATCTGCCGTGCCGAGGCGATGGACTGGGACGAGGTCAGGGCCATTGCAAAGGATCCGCTGTGCACCATCGGCGCCCACACGATCCATCACCATGCTTTAGCCAAGCTGCCGGTGAAAGACGCCATGGCAGAGATCACCGGCTCGGTGGAGCGTATCGCAGCTGAGATCGGCCGGCGGCCCCGTTTCCTCGCTTATCCCTATGGCGATGCGCTTTCTGCCGGCGAACGTGAGTTCGGCCTGGCGTGTGCGGCGGGAATCGAGGCGGCGGTGACGACCCGAAAGGGACTCATCTTTCCCGGTCATAAGCAGAAGCTAACTGCGCTGCCGCGGGTATCCATCAATGGCGGCTACCAGAAGCTCCGCTATATCGATGTTCTGCTTTCCGGCACCGCCTTCGCTCTCTGGGCAGGGATGCATAAAGGCGGCCTGAAGAGGATTGCAGCTTTCGCCGAATGACGATGCGCGAAAGCCGCTCACTGGGGATCAGGACGCTGCATCCACCTGACGAGCAGCATCGCGGGGGGCAGCCATGCCAGACCGGCTATGACGAAAAAAGCTGCCTCGCCGAAGCCGCCAACGTGCCGGACCATGATTGCGTTGCCGATCACCATCGCGACAAGGCAATAGATCGTCAGGAAGCTCACGGCGGCTATGGTGCCGAGGAGTTTTCGTGTCCTGATCTTCATCGCAGACACCCTTAGGCCTGCCCAATTTGGCGGGCAAGCTGCGTCCTTCGGCACCTTGTCGCATCGAGGCGGTTCGGGATATCTCCCGAGCCATGAGCATGCCAGCAAAGCACGTCACCGCCTATCCGCTGATCCGTCTCTGGCTATGGTCGGTCGCGGGCCTGATCTTCGCGATGGTGCTGATCGGCGGGGCGACACGGATCACAGATTCAGGGCTCTCCATCACGGAGTGGCAGCCGTTGGTCGGTGTCGTTCCGCCGCTGGACGAGGCAGGCTGGAATGCCGCCTTCGAGAAATACAAGGCCACTCCCGAATATCGCATCGTGAACAAGGACATGAGCCTTTCCGCGTTCAAAATCATTTACTGGTGGGAATGGACCCACCGCTTTCTCGGACGTTTGATCGGCTTTGCGGTGCTGGTACCGCTGGCATTCCTATGGGCGACACAGCGCCTCGAATCTCGCACCGCAAGAAGCATGATGCTGCTTCTCGTTCTCGGAGGCGCACAAGGCGCGCTCGGTTGGTACATGGTGACGAGCGGGCTTGCCGATCGCACCGACGTCAGTCAGTACCGGCTGGCGGCGCATCTCACATTGGCGGCTGCCATTTACGCGATGGTCGTGTGGATTGCGCTGGGCATCGGCACGCCAGGCCGTCGCGTCGATACCGGGAAGGCG
>DATFOT010000480.1:0-8923 GCA_035265265.1 Aestuariivirgaceae bacterium
GCCTTTGGACTTCTGTCCGATCAGGAGCAAGGCTCTTTGAATGCTGTCATGCGTATTGCGGGTCAGCAGCCCGTCGATCTTCATACCGGTGTCCTGCTGAAATACTTCGATCGAGACGAGCGTCGCTGGACCAAATTTGCCATCGAGCGGGCCAGGCTCATAGCCGAGTTTCTTCAGCGCCTCCTGGGAGGCCTGCACCTTCTCACGCTCGATAATCTTATCCTGCCCGACGGCCTCGCCTCTTCCCCAACCTTCGCGATTCCACACCGCCGTGAACAGCACGCGAAGCAGGGCATCATAGGTCGATGGTGCGTTGGACCCTGATTCCGCCAGAAAGCGGGTCAATGCGGCAGTCGTTACTGCATCGAGCTGACGGGACATGTCCTCCTCGCGGAGGTAACCAAGCCGCCGTAAGAGCCGTTGCAGCGTTGCGACCTGCCGTTCATTCGCCCCCTCGAGCTTGCTGAGGTCAAGCTCCTTGGCAGGTTCGCCTGCCTCGGCCGACCGCATTCCCTGGGAGAAGGCACAGTCCGATGATGCAGATACGCTTATCGTCAGAACCAAAACGAGGAAGAGCAGACTGGGTCTACGCATTTTTCACCGAATGAAAACAAACTAGAGATCCCTGGCTACACGGAAGCCAATGCTGCGGTTACGGCCGCCCGGATTATTCCAACCCCGGGCAGCAGATCTGAGCTTGTTCACATTGCTGTTCCAGGACCCACCACGAACAACCCGGCTGCTGCAATCGCCAGCAGTCCACGCAGCGCTATTGCGGGGGGCCGTTTCATAGCTTTCGTTCCAGCAGTCCTCGACCCATTCCCAAACGTTTCCGTGCATGTCGAACAGGCCGAGCTGGTTTGGACGAAACGAGCCCACGGGTGCTGTATATGAAAAGCCGTCGTAGCAGCCGGCGACTGATCCGGCACCATTTTGGGCCTTTGCCGTCTGGTCTGCACCATTGCCGAAAGCACAGATCTCGTCGCTATTGCTGCCGAAGCTGAAACTTGTTCGCTCTTGGGCGCGCGCGGCATATTCCCATTCGGCCTCGCTCGGCAGGCGATAAACATGGCCCGCTTTCTTCGACAGCCAGGGCAAATAGTTGTTGGAGATATCCACCCAGGAAACTTGAATCGCCGGCCTCGTGCCGCGACCCCACCCCTCGTCCTTCAGCTTTTCCTGGCACGAACCATCTTTTACGCAAGCGCTCCAGTCATCGAAGGTAATTTCGAATTGCCCGATTGCGAATGGCTTCAGGATTTTTACCAGGCGCTGGGGTTCTTCGCTGCTCTGGTGCCCTTGTTCGGTTGAGGGTGAGCCCATAGTGAACTGCGAAGAGGGAACCTTCACCATAACAGGACACAGCTCGCAGTCTCGAAAGGTCTCGACACCGGGTGGAACGGCCTTGGCCGGCTCGATCGCGCTTTGCTCGTCCGGCTGCGCAAGGGCAGCAGATCGAGTTCCAACATTTGCCGGGTCGGCTTCGGCAGCAGGCTCAGCAATCTCTTCACGCTCCGCCGCCGGGTCACTTGACTGGCGATCATCGGAGGCATCCACCTGCGCCGGAGGAGATACAGCACTAGCGAGCCGCGCCGGCTCTTGGGCGGGCAGCTCGTCGAGAACTGGCGGGGCGGGCTCTTCTACCGAGGCAGGTTCGAACTCAGTCCCTGACTCGTTCGGCACAGCCATGGGCATGGTCTCTTCTTGAGCGCTCGTCGCAGCGGCAGGCGCTTTCTGGCCAGCAATATCGGTTGATTGTTCGACCAAAGACGGTTCGATGGCAGAGTCCGTCGCCGTATTAATAAAATAGGCAAGCGCCGTACCGCACAAGGCACCCCCTACAACGGCAAGAATTGCTATTCGAATAGCGGCGGGCCTGCCAAACACCCGGCCTGGGGCCGATTGGGCCCTCAAAGCAGCTCCGCTTATGGGCAGCGGCTGTGCCGGAGTGAGCCCGTTTGCCTGGCGTGATGCCCTTGTCTGGCGAAGCAAAGCGCGGCGAAGTATGAGCCGGGTTCGCACCGAGGATGGCCCACTTTGGGCAGGGACCCCCTGTTTTGCGACCCCGGCACGCGTCCGCTGATTGGCCGCGTCGGCTTGATTGTCCGGAGCAAAGATATCATCGAAGTCGTCCGACTGGCGATCAATGGATTCTACGGGACCCGATTTCGGCGCTTTTCGATTGGGGCCAAGGCCCATACCACTCACCCTCCCGGCCTCGGGTTAAACACTAACTTTTTTGATCCACCCCGCCTTTGTGGTGACCGATGCTCCGCTCTCACGCTGGCCAGCCTGCCGCAGCCCGCTTCACCCGTCGCTTTGAGCGGCGACCGTGAGACCGCGGACATTATCATCAGACTTTTGCTATTGCGACAATCGGATTAGAGGCAACCAAATTATCATGAATATCGCTTGCGCCCCCTATGCAACCGATGCCGGGGAGACGAAACCATGATTTTGCAACAGCTTTAGGTTGAGCTTAGGGCTTCCGTGCAGCCCGCACCTTGCCTGCCATAGCATCGACCATTTCGCGGTTGCTGCCGTGCTCCCGAACGATTTCCCTGGCCTGATCCCGCGTCAGTCCGTACTGGTGAATCACGTGATTGATGAGGCTCTCAGGATCGTTGGCTTCGCTAGTCGGTCTCGAGTTCGTGTGCGCCATGGCGCTATGCAGCCTGGTCTTTTTCCTGCCGGCGCCGGACATAGTTGCGGGTGACGGGGCGTATATTGCTGGCCAGCCAGTCGGCCATCGCCCGCTCCTCTGACAGGTTCTCTTGCAGCAGTGACATTATCTCGGGCTCATCCGACAATTCGGCCAGTTCCAGCAAGGACTCATAGGCAGCGATCTCATAATGCTCGAAGGAGTAGCTAGCGAAGGCGTTCTTGAGAATGGCGTCATCCGCCATGGTATTCGACAGCGCCATGAAGTTACCCAAGGTCGACAGGGCAGCGTCCTTCACCGCAGACCGGCGTTCCCCCAACTGATCGAGACAGTCTTCAAGCCGCTCCAATTGCGAGCGTGTCTCGTCGAGATGCTGCTGCACTCTAGATCGGACTTCAGGGTAATCGTCGAGCGCCTGTACCTGCCGTTCCAGCAACTCCACGGCCTGGCTTTCCACGGCATGGGCATTGCGCAAACCAACAATCAGAACTTCCCGTGCTTCATCGGCCATCGCTATTCCTCCTGCTCGTTCCCCTAATAATCGGCAGGTTCCCAGTTAGTTCCTTGACAGGGCCGGTCAGCGGCAGTTCCTCATCAGCTTAAGCCCAGCAATAGCACAAGGGAGAAAGTCGCCCCGATCGTCGCCTCGCAGCTAATCACTGTTGTGAGAGAGAACGTGATGGCGCCTGAGGTAAGGATATGAGGCCTCGGGCCCTTGCTTCGAAGGCGCCCATGACCTTGCGCATCGCGTGATCGAAGAGGCCGGAGAGGAACAATTGCAGCGTTCGGCTTGCCATTGCATAATTCAGGAGCATTTCGATTTCCGTTCCGCCTCGTGCCGGGTGCAGGATCCAATTGCATTCGAGCTGCTTGAAGGGCCGATCATTCGATGTGGCCCGTACGGTGAGCCTATAGGGATCGGCGACGACGGCGCTGGTGAATCTCTCCCTAATCGCAAGCTTCGAATAAACGATCGTCAGCTCGGCCTGGAATTTCTCAGCACAATCGGCGCCGATGGTGCGGCCCCACACGCGGGATTCCTCGCAAAGCGGTAGGAAAAGACGATAATCCTCGACGCGAGCCACGATAGGGAAGAGCTGCTGGGGTTCGAACGGCATCCATCGCGCAAGGCGGGCGTGGGTCATGCCTTCAACAGGCGAGCCGCCCGAAGCCTAGCGAAATCATCACCGGCGTGGTGAGAGGAGCGGGTAAGCGGGCTCGCCGCCACCATCAAGAACCCCTTGGAATAAGCAACCGCCTCGTAGGCTTTGAACTCTTCGGGCGTGACAAAACGGTCGATTGCCGCATGCTTGCGGGTCGGCTGCAAATATTGGCCAATGGTGATGAAATCTATATTGGCCGAGCGCATATCGTCCATGACCTGCAAGACCTGGTCACGGGTCTCACCAAGGCCCACCATGATGCCGGATTTGGTGAACATCTGCAGATCCAACTCCTTCACACGCTGCAAGAGGCGCAGCGAGTGGAAATAGCGCGCACCGGGACGGACGGTCAGGTAGAGTGCCGGTACGGTTTCAAGATTGTGATTGAAGACGTCAGGACGGGCTTCGACGACCATTTCAACTGCGCCATCCTTGCGGAGAAAATCCGGAGTCAGCACCTCGATCGTGGTTGCCGGAGAGGCCTTGCGGATTGCACTGATCACCCGCACGAAATGCAGGGCGCCTCCATCATCCAGATCGTCGCGGTCCACCGAGGTAATGACCGCGTGACTCAAGCCCATTTTCGCAATTGCTTCGGCAACCCGCAGCGGTTCATCAGAGTCGAGCGGGCCTGGGCGGCCGGTGCGCACATTGCAGAACGAGCAGGCTCTGGTGCAGGTATCCCCCATGATCATGAAGGTGGCGTGCTTCTTCGACCAGCATTCACCAATGTTGGGGCAGCTTGCCTCTTCGCAGACCGTCACCAACCTGGCCTGCCGCACAATTCCAGCCGTCTCGTGATAGGCGGCGGATCCGGGTGCTTTAACCCTGATCCAATCAGGTTTGCGCAGCATAGGGGTCTCGGGCCTATGTGCCTTTTCGGGATGGCGCGGACGCGCCGCGTTATCGATGATCGTGACCATAGGTGTGAAAGCTTATGCCGACCGTCGTCCCCTGATCGCCTTCAGCGCGGCCAATAAAATCACCGCACCAAATACCGACACCAGCAGGTTGCCCCAGAACCACCCTTGGAACAGTTCGCCCAGCCTGATGCCAACCGCGCTGGCGATAAAGGCACCAATAAGGGATCCGATGATGCCGACCAAGATGTTCATGAACAGTCCTATGTCGCTCCTGGTTATCTTTTCGGCAATCCAGCCGGCGATGCCGCCGATGAGAATAGTGCCGAAAATGCCGACACCGCCGCCAAGGTCCATGAGAGTATTGGGTTGCATGACAAAGTTCCTTTGACAGTTACGCAATCAGACGCGCAAGAAAATCCATGATCCCACCGGTTCGATTCGCGCCTGTGGAGCTACATATGGATGACGCGGCCATAGGCATCAAGCACACTCTCATGCATCATCTCTGACAATGTGGGATGGGGGAAGACGGCGTTGATCAGCTCTTCTTCCGTGGTTTCCAGATTCATCGCGATGACGAAACCCTGAATGAGCTCGGTGACCTCCGCGCCAACCATGTGAGCGCCAAGCAGCGCGCCGGTCTTGGCGTCGAAAATCGTTTTTACGAGGCCCTGGTCCTCCCCCAAGGCAATGGCTTTGCCGTTACCTACGAACGGAAAGCGGCCCACCCTTATATCGCGCCCTTCGGCCTTTGCCCGGACTTCAGTCAGGCCAACGGAAGCGACCTGGGGATGGCAATAGGTACAGCCGGGAATTCTGCTCTTTTCCAAAGAATGGGTTTCGAGTCCCTTGATCTTTTCGACACAGACCACACCCTCGTGCTCCGCCTTATGTGCGAGCATGGGCGGTCCAGCCACGTCTCCAATCCCATAAATGCCCGGCACATTGGTGCGGCCGTATCCATCAACGATGAGCAGACCCTTTTCGATCTTGACGCCCAGCTCCTCCAATCCGAGGTCCTCGACATTGCCGACAACGCCTATAGCTGAGATGACCCTCTCGACGCCGAGCTGCTGCTGGTCTTTTCCTGTTTCGATCGTCGCTGAAATGTTTTCCCGCTCCTTTTTAAGCACCGATACTTTGGCACCGGTGAAGATCTTCATGCCGGCCTTCTCCAACTGCTTGCGGGCAAAAGCGGCTATCTCAACGTCTTCCGCGGGAAGAATCTGATCCAGAATTTCCACCACGGTAACATCGGAGCCCATGGTGCGGTAAAAGGAGGCGAACTCGATGCCGATGGCCCCCGAACCAACGACAAGCAACGACTTGGGAATCGCGGACGGCACCATCGCCTCAAAATAAGTCCAGACGAACTTGCCATCGGGCTCAAGGCCTGGAAGCACCCTGGGTCGCGCGCCGGTAGCGATTACGATATGTTTGGCAGTGAGATCGCCGACTGCTTTTCCGTCTTTCGTGACGTTGACTTTGCCAGGGCCCGATAGCCTGGCGCGACCATCGATGACGGTTACCTTGTTCTTCTTAAGAAGGAAGCCGACGCCAGTATTGAGTCGCTTGGATACATCCCGGGAGCGCTTGACGACGGAGGCAACATCAAAGCCGACCTGCCCGGCGGTCAGGCCGTACGCTTGCGCGTGCTGCATATAATGGTAGATTTCTGCAGACCGCAACAGCGCCTTGGTTGGGATGCAGCCCCAATTCAGGCATATGCCGCCGAGATATTTCTCCTCCACCACAGCTGTCTTGAAGCCCAGCTGTGCAGCACGTATTGCAGCGACGTAGCCGCCTGGTCCCGCTCCGATTATCAAGATATCGAAGTTGCTTTCAGCCATGGTGGACAGCCTTCACAAGGCAGGCAATGTTATTGAGAAGCGCATGACCCTCTTAAGCCAGCATCAACGCCGGATCCTCTATGTAACTCTTGAATGCGCGCAGCAGCTCCGATCCGAGTGCCCCGTCCACGGCGCGGTGATCGCAGGACAAGGTGACCGTCATCATCGTTCGCACGACGACGGTGTCGCTCTCGACCACGGCCCGCTTTTCACCGGCACCCACTGCAAGGATTGTGGCGTGGGGAGGATTGATAACCGCGGAGAATTCCTGAATCCCGTACATGCCGAGGTTGGATATTGCCGTGGTTCCTCCCTGATATTCGTGAGGCGCTAAACGGCGATTGCGCGCCCGCGCAGCCAGATCTTTCATTTCGGCTGAAATCTGAGCGAGTGTCTTGGT
This sequence comes from Aestuariivirgaceae bacterium, assembly GCA_035265265.1. Lineage (GTDB taxonomy): Bacteria > Pseudomonadota > Alphaproteobacteria > Rhizobiales > Aestuariivirgaceae > DATBLQ01. The sequence goes on from DATFOT010000480.1 coordinate 6,939, forward strand.
TTCGGCCTTCCGGATGATAGGGGTGAACAGCCCGCCCTCAATGGCCACGGCAACCCCGACATCGGACGCTTTGTGCCTGAGCATGCCTGCTTCCGTCCAGGTCACGTTGGCATCAGGCACACGCTGGAGAGCCAAGGCCATGGATTTGATGACGAAATCGTTGACCGAAAGCTTCCACAGCGGGGCCTTCTGCTTGTCCTGAGGGGCATGTGCGTTGAGTTTTTCGCGCACGCCGAGGAGCGCGTCGAGCGCGCAAGAAATCGTCAGGTAGAAATGTGGAATGGTTTGCTTGGCAAGGACGAGCCGACTGGCGATGATCTTCCGCATGCCGTCGTGAGGCACAACTTCATATGTGCCCGGTTCATAGATTTTCAAAATCATCGCATCCGGTATGCCGGTGGCCGCTGCGGGTGCTGCCTGCGGACTTGAAACAGCCATTGGCGCGGGCTTTGATGCCTCGATGTCACGCGCGATGATCCGGCCGTGAGGGCCCGACCCTTTGACAAGGGCGATATCCAAATTGTGCTGCTTTGCCAGGCGCCGGGCCAGCGGAGATGAAAAAACCCGGCCGTTCCCCTTGTGCGGCATGGGGCCGGTAACCGGAGCCGGGCTGGCGGCCCGATTGTCGGCGGCAGGGCCGGAGCGGCCTTGTGAAGGCGGTGCCGCCTGTTCCGGCACTCGCGCCGCGGTCGGGGCCTGCGATTGGATCTTGATCGCGGAGGCATCCTCGCCCTCGCCAAGGATGACTGCAATTGGTGTATTCACTGCGACATCGTCGGTGCCTTCGGGAACGATGATCTTGCCAAGCTTTCCTTCATCGACGGCTTCGACTTCCATTGTTGCCTTGTCGGTTTCGATCTCGGCGATGACATCGCCCGACCTGACTTGATCACCCTCCTTCTTAAGCCATCTGGCGAGCTTGCCCTTTTCCATGGTGGGCGAAAGAGCAGGCATGAGGATATTGGTCGGCATGCCGGCTCCTAAAGGTATAGCGTCGATTTTGCAGCGGCCACCACGTCCTCGACATTCGGCAGAGCCAGTTTTTCAAGATTAGCTGCATAGGGCATGGGAACATCTTTGCCTGTAACCCGTGCAACCGGGGCGTCGAGATAATCAAACGCATGGGTCATAAGCTGAGCGGAAATTTCCGAGCCGATAGAACCCTGGGGCCAGCCCTCCTCCACCGTCACGCACCTATTGGTCTTCTTCACGCTCTCGACGATGGTCTGAATGTCAAGCGGCCTGATGGTTCTGAGGTCCACGACTTCGGCTTCGATCCCATCGCCTGCAAGTTTGTCCGCAGCACCCAGTGCGTAGGTCATGCCGACGCCAAAGGAGACGATGGTCACCTGGGTTCCGCTGCGGGCAATTCGGGCTTTGCCGATGGGAACAATCCAGTCGTCCATCTTCGGAACGTCAAAGGTCTTGCCGTAGAGTATTTCGTTTTCAAGGAAAATCACCGGATTGGGATCCCGGATTGCAGCCTTGAGCAGTCCTTTGGCGTCGCCGGCGGTATAGGGCATGACGACTTTCAAGCCGGGAATTTGACCATACCAGGCGGCGAAATCCTGACTGTGCTGGGCCGCCACGCGCGCGGCCGCGCCGTTCGGGCCGCGGAAGACGATCGGACAGGGAAGCTGGCCGCCACCCATATAAAGTGTTTTCGCGGCAGAATTAATGATGTGATCTATGGCCTGCATGGCGAAATTGAACGTCATGAATTCAACGATCGGATGAAGACCCCCATAAGCAGCGCCAACCGCAAGGCCGGTGAAACCCATTTCGGTGATTGGAGTATCAACCACGCGCTTGGGCCCGAACTCCTCCAGGAGACCCTGGCTAATCTTGTAAGCACCCTGGTACTGGCCAACCTCCTCGCCGATGAGAAAAACGTCGGGATTACGCTTCATCTCTTCGCGCATCGCATCGCGAAGCGCTTCCCGGACGGTCATCGCCACCATTTCCGTGCCTTCAGGAATTGCGGT
>DATFOT010000481.1:0-12737 GCA_035265265.1 Aestuariivirgaceae bacterium
GAGAGCTGATCTTGCTGACCGTGGTTACGGGCGGCGCGATGTCTGCAGAAGACCTGCTGCCCGCAGCCCTGCCTCCAGCCTCCGCCCAAACTGTCGTCGCGCCGGCTCTCCTCGATGTGGTGCTGCGCGTGAATGGAAGCGAGCACCGGCTGTCCCTCGATCCTCGCACCACTCTGCTGGACGCGCTGCGCGAACACCTTCGGCTCACCGGATCGAAGAAAGGCTGTGGCCTCGGCCAATGCGGCGCCTGCACAGTTCTGATGGATGGCAAGCGGGTCAAATCCTGTTTGTCACTCGCCGCACTGGTGGGCGGCCGGGAGATCACCACCATCGAAGGGCTCGCCCAAGGGGGAGAGCTGCATCCACTGCAAGCAGCCTTCATCGAGCGGGATGCGTTCCAGTGCGGTTATTGCACGTCGGGTCAGATCATGGCGGGCATCGCGTGTATCAGCGAGGGCAACGCTGGCTCTCGGCAGCAGATCCGGGACTGGATGAGTGGAAATATCTGCCGCTGCGGTGCGTACGACAATATTGTTGCGGCCATCGAGGATGTTGCCGCGATGCCGAGCGCTACCGGCAGCGTGAAGGGAGGTTGACCATGCATCCCTTCACTCTCGAACGGCCAAGCGATTTGGCTGCCGCTTTTGCTTTTCGCTCCCAGGCCGGCCGGAATGACGCCCCCTCCGAATATATTGCCGGTGGAACCGATATGGTGCAGCTGCTGCAAGAATATGTCCGGCGGCCAAGCCAGCTGGTGAGCCTGGCGGGACTTCTCGACTCCAGAATTGAGCTGGGCCCGCAAGGCCTCAGGGTCGGAGCCGCCGCCACAATGGCCGATGTCGCGGCCGACCGCGCTGTGACCGAGCAGTTTCCACTCATATCCGGGGCGCTGCTCAACTCGGCGAGTCCTCAGGTGCGCAACCAGGCGACCATGGGCGGCAATCTGCTGCAGAGGACACGCTGCCCCTATTTCCGGGATGTCGGATATCGAGCCTGCAACAAGCGCGCGCCGGGTTCCGGCTGCGCCGCCATCGGTGGTGAGACCCGCTGGCACGCTGTACTCGGCACCAGTGACGCATGCATTGCCGCTCATCCATCGGACCTTGCGGTCGCGCTCCTGGCACTCGAGGCGACTGTGGAGGTGTGGAGTTCTGCCGGACAAAGAACCGTCTCCTTGGCAGAGTTCCACCGCCTGCCAGCCGATACGCCCCATATCGAGACCGTTCTGGAACCCGGAGAGGTCGTCGCCGCGATCAGGGTACCTGCGAGCCCCCTCGCGCGGCGCTCCCATTACCTGAAAATACGCGACCGTGCTTCCTTTGAGTTTGCCCTGGTATCGGCGGCGGTTGCGCTCGATGTTGAGGGCGGAGTGATCCAAGAGGCTCGCATCGCTCTGGGCGGCGTAGGCACCAAGCCTTGGCGCGTACCCACAGTGGAGGCTGCCCTGAGGGGGGCCAGCTTGGAGGCATCAGGACTCCGTCAGGCAGCCGCTTTTGCTGCCGAAGATGCCCAGCCGCGGGGCAGCAATGCTTTCAAGGTCGAGCTCATGCAGCGCGCCATTGTGCGTGCAATCGAAGTCGCAGGAGCGCAAAAATGACTATCCCAGTGATCGGGCAACCCCTCAGCCGGGTCGATGGCCGCCAGAAGGTCACGGGCACGGCAACCTACGCCGCTGAGTTTGACGTTCCCGGTCAAGCCCACGCTGCCATCGTGCGCAGCACGATCGCAAGCGGCCGGATTAGCAATATCGACACTGCTGCAGCGGAACACCTGCCCGGCATCATAGCCGTCCTCACATACCGCAATGCGCCGAAGCTTGCCTATCGCGAGCACAAGGGTGCTGTGGACCCAAACATCGGCGAGCGACTGCACGTGCTGCAGGACGACCAGGTGAATCACCAGGGGCAGCCCGTCGCCCTCGTCATAGCCGAAACGCTTGAGCAGGCGGTTGCCGCGGCACAGATCCTGAACATCACCTATGCACCGATCAATGGTGTGACGGATGTCAATCATACTGAGCCCGTTCAACCCACTCGGGAGAAGACCGACCAGGGCGAGGAGCGGCCCTCCGATGTTCGACGTGGCGATCCTGAAGCCGCCCTCTCGGCAGCCGAAATCAAAACTGATCAGACCTATGTGATCCCGCGCGAGCAGCATAATCCGATGGAGATGCACGCTACGATCGCTGCGTGGGAAGGCGACCGTCTAACCCTGTGGGACAAGACACAATGGGTGAACAATACCGCCGACGAGATCGCCGCCGTATTCGGCATTCCCGCGGGTAATATTCGCGTTATTTCTCCCTTCGTGGGAGGCGCCTTCGGTTCCAGCCTGCGCACTTGGCCCCATGTGACGCTGGCAGCGCTTGGGGCACGGGTGGCCCGCCGGCCGATCAAGCTCATGCTTTCTCGCCGTGAGATGTTCTACAGCGTGGGTTATCGTCCGCACACAATCCAGCGCGTCGCACTGGGAGCATCGCGGGACGGCCGTCTCAATGCGATCCTGCATGACGGAACGCAGGAGACATCCACCTACGAGGAATATTCCGAGGCGCTGCTGAATGCGAGCCGATTCCTTTATTCCTGCCCGAACGTGCAGACACGCCACCGTCTCGCACGCATGAATGTCAATACGCCCACCTTCATGCGGGCTCCCGGTGAGGCGAGCGGTGTGTTTGCTCTCGAATCCGCAATGGACGAACTGGCTGTCGCACTGCGCATGGATCCTGTCGAACTACGCTTGCGCAACGAGCCGGAGCGTGATGAGTTCAAGAACCTGCCGTTTTCGAGCCGTTCCACCCAACAGTGCTATCGCCTCGCTGCTGAGCGCTTCGGCTGGTCCCGCCGCAATCCCGAGCCACGCTCCATGCGCGACGGCCGCTGGCTGATCGGCCTTGGAATGGCCACTGCGACCTATCCAATGAACTATGCGCCGGCTTCCGCCATGGCGCGTCTCTTGCCGGATGGCAGCGCCGAGGTGGCGAGCGCCGCGAGCGACATGGGTCCCGGCACCTGGACGTCGATGACCCAGGTTGCAGCCGAGACACTGGGTCTGCCCATTGAACGGGTCCGTTTCACCCTGGGTGACACGCGACTTCCCAAAGCTCCCGTGCATGGCGGCTCCCTGACAATGGCAAGCGTCGGCAGTGCCGTCCAGGCCGCGTGCCGGAAAGCCCGCGACGAGGCGCTGGCGCGAGGGGGCGTGAACGATCTCGTGCAGGCCATTCATCGGATCGGCGAGCCTGTCGAGGCGTTCGCGGACGTAACTCCGGGCGAGGAAGGTCAGCGCTTCTCGATGCATTCTTTTGGCGCTGTCTTCGCTGAAGTGTCTGTAGATCCGGACCTCGGCGAAACCCGTGTGCGCCGGCTGTTGGGCGCTTATGGGGCAGGGCGCATTATCAACCCCAAACTCACCCGCAGCCAGTCGATTGGCGGTATGATCGGCGGCATCGGCATGGCACTCATGGAACATGCCGTGGTGGATCCGCGCAATGGTCGGGTGCCGAATGCCAATCTGGCCGAATACGCGGTCCCTGTGCATTCGGACTCGCCTGTGCTCGATGCAATCTTCGTGGAAGAACATGACCCGCATGTAAACCCCCTCGGCGTCAAAGGAGTAGGTGAGATCGCGATGGTGGGTGTGGCGCCGGCTATCACCAATGCCATCTACCACGCCACCGGAAAGCGCATTCGCGAGCTGCCGGTCACGCCCGACAAATTGCTGTAAGAGGCCGGACCCCAACCAGCGACCATTCGATTAAAAGCCGAACTGATTTGAGCTTGCAGGAAGCCCCACTTGGCTCATAGGCGGTCTTTTCGTAATGCCCGCGGCGTGCGATCACGAATAAATGCAAATGAGCCTAAAAACGGGAGCGCGCAATTCATGCACCTTGCACCACATCCAGTGAACGTGCGTGGGTTAACGAAGTCTTTTGTGTATGCGTGACGTCCCAATCATGGAGATGGTTCATGCATCGCAAATTACAGATTTTCTTGAGTGTGGCGCTGGGCGCCGCTTTATTGGTGGCTCCGAGCCTTGGTAACATCGGCATCGACAGTATTTACGACTCAGCCTTCGCCGCGAAGGGCGGCAACGGCAAGGGCAACAGCGCTAACAGCAGCAATGCTGGCGGGAGCTCGAAAAGCGCCGGCGGCTCGTCTAAGAGCAATGGTGCAAACAAGAGCGCTTCCCTCGGCACGACATCGGTCGGCAAGAGCAAAAAAGAGAAATCATTGACCAGTCAGATGGGAGCGCTCAATGCGGCTCATGCGTCCGCACAGGCATTTGCCAATCCGAATCCCAATTCACGCGTTGGACGAATTAAGGCAGCTGTAATGGCTACAGCAGCCACGGTAGCTGCACAAACAGCGTATGATGCAGCAGTTCAAACGGCCATTGCTGCTGATCCAGCTGTTGTAGCGGCCCAGGCAAACGTCACTTCCCTGCAGACTCAGTTTGATGCTGCCACAGATCCTGTACTTAAAGCTGATCTGGGTACACAGCTAACGGCAGCTAAAGCTACCTTGGCAAGCGCCCAAGCAACAGCCGCAACAACGACAGCCCTCGCTGATCCTGCTGTTGTGGCAGCTCAGGGTACGCTCGATGCAGCTAACTTAGCTGAGGGCGGAGCTTGGGATGCCGCTGCTAACAAAGCGCTTACCGACGATGTTAAGCAAGCGACAATCGATCTCGTCGGAGACAAAGTGGATACTTCGGTCGTCACGGCACCCACTCCCACGCCGACGCCGTAGTACCTAATCGTCTCGCCTGAATATGGCCCTCGGGAATGTCCCGGGGGCCTGTCCTTTAAAAGCAGCCAAGTGCTGAAGGAGTTGGCTCCCCGAGCTGGACTCGAACCAGCGACCATTCGATTAACAGTCGAATGCTCTACCAACTGAGCTATCGGGGATCATTGTCAGCCATATACCAAAGGCGGTTTTTCCGCGCAAAGGGTTTTCACCGCCCTTTCCCCTTGTAGGTAGTGGCTGGGCCATCTATTTGTCAGCCCATGGCCCAAATCAAAATTGCCGGGCGGACTTTCGAGCTGCCGAAAAGCCGCCTGCTTCGGATCGCCATTGGCGTGGCTCTTATTCTCTTGGGCTTTGTGGGTTTCCTGCCGATCCTGGGCTTCTGGATGATCCCGCTGGGCCTGATCGTTCTGTCGATCGATATCCCCTGGGTAAGGCGCTGGCGTCGGCAGCTCGAGGTGCGCATCGGTCAGTGGTTGAAGAACAACTATCCCTCCGTTGCTGCCAAACTTGGCTACCGAAACGGTAACGGCAACGGCAAGCGGCAGGCGAACCGCGCAGAGCGCGCCAAGCATGGCTCTTCAGAAATACCGCGCGTTTAGGTAGAGATGCGCAATGATGCTGGCGGCATAGCCAAGTGCTATCGCCCAAGTCCAGCGCAGATGGCTGCTGAATGTGTAGATACCGCGCGCCTGGCCCATGAGCGCCACCCCGGCGGCGGAGCCAATCGACAGGAGACTGCCTCCCACCCCCGCAGTGAGAGTGATAAGCAGCCATTGCCCTAAGGACATATCCGGATTCATCGTGAGAACGGCAAACATCAGCGGAATATTGTCGACGATGCCCGACAAGATCCCGACCGCGACATTTGCCATGGTCGGCCCGAGGTCGAAATAGAGAATTTGACTGGCGAAAGCCAGATAGCCCAGCACGCCGAGACCGGCCACCGCGAAAATGATCCCGAAGAAGAAGAGCAGCGTATCCCACTCCACCTTCGCGATCTGCGCGAAAGAATCGAGCACCATGTCTCCATCGTTTTTCCTCCGGCCCAGGACCTGCAGCACATACGCCAGAAGCTGCAGATAGCCGAGGCCGAGCATCATGCCGAGCGCCGGTTGCAGTCCGAGGAAGTTCTTGAAGCTCACTGCAGATGCGACTGTCGCGGCAAAGAGCGTTATGACCCAAATCGCGCCGGGCTTCATGCGCATGCGATCGGACCGCGCCTCGGGTTTGATCAGCGGAATGCTGAAATGCATGATGGCTGCAGGCACCACGAAATTCACGACCGCTGGGATGAAAAGCAGAAAAAAACTGAAAAAATCCACCTTGCCTTTCTGCCACACCATGAGCGTTGTGATGTCGCCGAAAGGTGAAAAAGCACCGCCGGCATTGGCTGCCACTACGAGATTCGTGCAGGCGATCGCAATGAAGCGGGGCGACTCCCGGCCGAGCGCCAGGACCACGCCTCCGACCACGAGAACTGTAGTCAGATTATCCAGCACCGGTGAAATGAAAAACGCCGCGATGCCCGTTATCCAGAACAGGCTTCTGTAGCTCAGCCCGAGACCCACCAGTTTGGACCGCAGGAATTCGAATACACGGCGGTCTTCCAGCGTATTCACATAAGTGATGGCGACGAGCAGAAACAGAAACAGTTCGCCATATTCGCGGATCGTATGGGCAGCGGCGTCATAGGCTTGCTCGGACCTGCCCGCTTGCGCATAGACGATGCCGATCAATCCCCAGATCATGCCCGATGCGAGCAGCACGGGTTTCGATTTCCGAAGCTGGGTGATTTCTTCGATACCGACCAGAACATAGCCGAGCATGAATATGGCGAGCGCCGTGAGGCCCAGGGGATGCGTGGTGAGATCCATGGCGCCGCCCGTTGCTGCAAAAACTGGCGACGTGCTGGCCGTGAGGATGGTAGCGGCGGCAATGATGCTTCTCATGCGCGCCCCTGGCCGCCCGGAGCTTGCCTGGCGCCAGGCATCTCGAAGCAATTTCGATTCCCCATTTACCCTGCCATCCCGATGTCTTAGGGCTTAGAGGTCCGATTCGGCCCCCCATGCAAGACTCAGTATAGATTAGGATTTACATTATTGATTTGGAGCATGCCCGAGCGGGCCAGACACTCAGATGACCCAGGACTCAGATAGCAGACGAAACCAGCGGCAGCGGACTCTTAAAGACGGAAAGATTATCTTCAATGAAAACCGGTCGGTCATCAACTGCATCGTTCGCGATGTGAGCCCCACCGGCGCCAAGCTGAAATTGTCGGCAACCACGGAATTGCCTCCCGAATTCAAGCTGCTGTTGGTGTCGGAGAATTTAATCGCCCCGGTTGCCTGCGTCTGGCGAAAGGGCGATCTCGTGGGCGTGCATTTTCTCGGCGAGCCGACTCGCGCGCCGCCGCGAAAATGGTAGCCGGCGCGAATCGGTTAATAAAAAATGCCCCGCCGCAGAGGCAGGGCTATCAGGGAAGCGGCGCTTAGATTTGGGAGGTTTCGCCGTCAGCTTGAAATTTACAAGGATAGCGCGTCTCTGCCAACCTTGCGTCCCCAGCTTTTCCAGCAGCTGACAATGGCGAAACGCTGAATCTGCCGGCCTGTTGTCAAAAAAGCACAAATGTTGCCGCGCGACCTTGCTCGAGGAAGCTACCCCTCCGGCGGATAGGGATCATGCCCGTAAGTCCATTCCTCGCGAAAGGAATGATTCTCGCCCTGGACCATCACTTGCGCCTGTCTACCCTTTTTCGCGGCCATGCGGGCCCGCGCGACGGCAGCGGTAATTGCAGCCTTCTGACTTGCATAGGGCCCCCCGTGCTTTTCACCATGGGAAATTTTCCACTGGCCGTCATGCAAAACCACGAAATACCGATCAAGCATAGATGATCTCCCTCGCTGACCGTTCGCCGGAAGAGAAAACGCGCAGGAGATAAGGCTTGTTCCCTCGCACGGCAAACCCCGCCGGGCGATTAAACTGAAGGATTGTTGCAAATTGGAGGCCTCGCCCGGAATCGAACCGAGGTACACGGATTTGCAATCCGCTACATAGCCACTCTGTCACGAGGCCCACGCCGGGGCTTATAGTGGAAGGGGTTGGAAGAAACAACGTTTCGCTGCACAGGCGAGGGCGGATTAGGTCATAGTGCTGGACCCTTGCCCCAATGCCTGCCACCTTCCTCCGATGAAGCATCACGCCATGGATTTCGCCTTGGCCCGAGTAAAGATGATCGAATCACAAATCCGTCCGACTGGCGTGACGGATCGGCGAATCATCCAGGCCATGGCCGCCATTCCGCGCGAAAATTTTGTTCCGCTCCCTCACCGGTCGCTCGCTTATATGGATGAAGAAGTGGAAATCAGCTCCAAACACCACGCCGGGGTACGCTTCATGCTCGAGCCCATGACCTTGGCCCGGCTCCTTCAGCTGCTGGATCTCAATCCTGATGAAACCGTTTTGGACGTGGGCTGCGGCACCGGATATTCAGCCGCCGTGCTTGCCCATGTGGCGAGAACGGTCATCGCATTGGAATGCGATTCGGATCTGGCCGGCCAAGCGGTCGAGAATTTGGCCGCTCTGGGGTTGGCGAACGCCCGCGTGGTTACCGGCACACTTAAAGTGGGATGGCTGGCCGAGGCTCCCTTCGATGCCATTCTGGTCAATGGGCGTATACCGGCGCCTCCGTTGGAACTGCTCTCCCAGCTGAAAGAACATGGGCGTCTGGCCGCGGTCCTGGGCGAGAACGATATGGGCAAAGGGGCCCTGTTCACGCGCAATGGCGCCTTCGGCGTCAGATACGCCTTTGATGCTGGGGTTTCATGCCTGCCAGGTTTTGAACTCACCCGGCCCGCTTTCGAGTTTTAGTAGCACAAGACCCACACTGACTATGCAAAATTCCGCGCCCGGGCGCCTCTCGGCACAATTCACTAGAATTTCAACCGCGAATCACATTCAGATTGCATGAAGAACGGGGTGCGCGACAGCACAAGTTGTTGCACAATAATCGAAATTCCTTGACCAGCCCCGGGGTCGAAGGAGAGGCGGTTGGGGCGATGAACAGGGCAGACAAGATTACGGCGGAACCCAAGACGGATGATCTGCTGGCATCCATTCGGCGGGCTATCAACGAAGAAGGCATGGAGGATCTGGCGAGCCGGCGCGAACCCCAGCGGCAATTCGAGAGGCCTCGGCTCGTCAGTGACAGACCCGAGCGTCCAGCAGCTGACTCCAGGGGAATAGCAGCACTTCGGGAGAAAATTGCCCGCGAGTTGAACCAGGCTGAGCCGGAGCCGGTCAATGGCCATGCCGTGGCGCAGCCGGCCCCTTATCTCTCACAGTCATTGTTTGCGGGCCTGCTCGGCGGCGAACGCCAGGATTCTACACTAACGTCATCTCCGGCGCTGATACAGGCGGGCTCCTCTGATGAAATGCCGCTCACTCAGGCAGCGCCTGTTGGGCGGGGCCGGCAGCAGCCGCTGCCGCTCGCACCGCGCTTGCCGTCTTCCGCTGCAGTGCCTGCACTTCGGTCCGCCTTTGACCAGCCCGGGCGTAATGCCGGTCATCGTCCGCCCTTTGGACAAGGCGCCGCAGGCATCAGGAGTTTTCAGCCTCCCAGCCGCCCGGCACCGGACGCAATGATATCGGCGGAGGCAACCAGCGTCGCCGCCAGCTCTTTTAACAGGCTAAGCGAGCAGATCTTCGGTCGCGAAGGTACCGAGCGCAGCGTCGACGACCTGGCTCGAGAACTCCTGCATCCCATGCTCAAGCAATGGCTTGACCAGAACCTTCCCCGGCTTGTCGAAAAGCTGGTCAGGGAAGAAATCGAACGGGTCGCCAGGCGCAGCCGCTAGCCGGTTGCAACGAGCGGAAAGCTGGTGTTTAACCCAAGCCGAAATCATTCCATCGGCGCGAATGGCGCAGGGATCGGCTTATGCTCGAGAAAACCTTTGATCCTGCCGAAATTGAGCCGCGTCTCTATAAGCTGTGGGAAGAGCAGGGCGCATTCGAAGCCGGGCGCCGGCCTCTTGCCGAACCATTTTCAATCGTCATCCCTCCGCCGAACGTCACCGGTTCGCTGCACATGGGGCACGCGCTCAACAACACCATTCAGGATATCATTGTTCGTTTCGAAAGAATGCGCGGCAGGGACGTTCTCTGGCAACCCGGCACGGATCACGCCGGGATCGCCACGCAAATGGTGGTGGAACGCCTCCTCGAGCAGGAAAACTGCACTGACCGGCGCAGCATGGGCCGGGAGGCCTTCATCCGCCGTGTGTGGGAATGGAAGGAGCACTCCGGTGGCCTGATCACCCGCCAGCTTCGCCGCCTCGGCGCGTCATGCGATTGGAGCCGCGAACGATTTACCATGGATGATGGCCTCTCGCGCGCGGTCGTGAAGGTCTTTGTGCAGCTTCACCGGGAAGGCCTGATCTACAAGGACAAGCGTCTGGTCAACTGGGACCCGAGGCTGCTTACCGCAATTTCCGATCTCGAGGTTCAAGAGGTTGAGACCAAGGGCCAGCTCTGGTACTTCGATTATCCGCTGGCTGATGATCCTGCTCGCCGCATCACCGTTGCCACCACGCGTCCGGAGACCATGCTCGGCGACACCGCTGTGGCGGTGCACCCCGAGGACGAGCGCTATAGCGGGCTTGTCGGCAAGAATGTCGTTCTTCCGCTCGTCGGCCGGCAGATCCCGATTATCGCCGACGCCTATTCGGACCCCGAAAAGGGTACGGGAGCCGTCAAAATTACGCCCGCCCATGATTTCAACGACTTCGACGTCGGCCGCCGTCATGGCTTGGCCGTCATCAATATATTCGATCAGCACGGCAGGCTATCTCTGGCCGGCAATGCTGATTTTCTGTCGGCTGCCGATGTTCCTGCCGAGATCATGTCTCTCCACGGCCTCGATCGGTTCGAGGCGAGAAACCGCATCGCCGCGCTCATGGAGCAGAAGGGCCTCGTTTCCAAAGTCGAGCCTCATGTATATCAGGTCCCGCACGGCGACCGCTCGGGCGTGATCATCGAGCCATGGCTTACCGAGCAATGGTACCTCGATGCTGAGACGCTGGCGAAGCCCGCGATCGTGGCCGTGGAGCAGGGAAGCACGGTGTTCGTGCCGAGCCAGTGGGAAAAGACCTATTTTGAATGGATGCGGAATATCCAGCCCTGGTGCATATCACGCCAGCTTTGGTGGGGGCATCGGATCCCGGCCTGGTATGGTCCCGATGGCACGATCTTCGTCGAGGAAAACGAAGAGCTCGCGCAGGAGGCCGCGGAGAAGCATTATGGACGGAAGTTGCCCCTGCAGCGTGACGACGACGTACTAGACACTTGGTTCTCCTCTGCTCTCTGGCCCTTTTCCACCCTCGGCTGGCCGGAGAATACTCCCGAGCTGAAACGTTACTACCCCACCGATATCCTGGTAACCGGTTTCGACATCATCTTCTTCTGGGTGGCGCGAATGATGATGATGGGCCTGCACTTCATGAAGGACAAACAAGGCAAGCCGCTCGTTCCCTTCGACACGGTCTATATCCATGCTCTGGTCCGCGATGAGAGGGGTCAGAAGATGTCGAAGTCGAAGGGCAATGTGATGGACCCGCTCGATCTGATCGACAAATATGGCGCAGATGCCCTGCGTTTCACCCTTGCCGCCATGGCAGCGCAGGGCCGTGACATCAAACTGTCCCCTCAGCGCGTGGAGGGCTACCGCAATTTCGCGACCAAGCTTTGGAATGCCGCGCGCTTCGCCGAGATGAACGGTTGTCTGCGCGTTCCTGATTTCGATCCGGTTGCAATGCGGTTACCGGTCAACCGCTGGATCGCAGGCGAACTGTCGCGCACGCGCAATATGGTAACCGAAGCGATCGAGCAGCATCGTTACAATGAGGGTGCAGCAGCGCTTTACAATTTCATATGGCACGTTTTCTGCGATTGGTATCTCGAACTGATCAAACCGGTTCTGGCCGGCGACGACGAGGAGACGAAGTCTGAGACCAAGGCTGCGACCGCCTGGGTGCTCGACCAGATCCTTCTCGTGCTGCACCCGTTCATGCCTTTCATCACCGAGGAGCTCTGGCAAAAGACACGAGCAGCGCAGCCGTCGGAGGCACTTCTGATCCTCGCACGCTGGCCGAACTACAAGGGTATTGGCGACGACAAGGCCGATGCCGAACTTGGATGGACGGTTAAGTTGATCTCCGATGTCCGTTCCGTCAGGGCCGAAATGAATGTTCCGGCCGCTGCGAAAATTCAATGTGTGGTGGTTGCCGCAAGCCCCGAAAGCCGTCGGCGTGTCTCTGCCTGGATGAACGAAATCACCCGTTTGGCCCGTCTCGAGGCGATCACCTTTGCCGATCGGGTACCGGCGGGTGCCGCCCAGATCGTGCATGGCGAAGCGATCATCGCGCTGCCCCTTGCCGGCATCATCGATCTCAAAGCCGAGCGGCTTCGCCTGGAAAAGGAAGCGGCCCGCATCGGTGCCGATGTCGATCAAATTGCTCGTCGTCTCGCCAATGACGGTTTTGTGGCCAAAGCCCCCGAACACGTCCTCGAAGAGACGCGGGAACGCAAAATTGCCCTTGAAAGCCGTCGCCAGCGCATCTCGGACGCCCTCAGAAGACTTTCCCAGGCCGGTTAGCAATTCGTCCTCAGCCTGTCGGAAAGGTTAATAAGCATAATGGCTTAGCTGCTGTCTCCACATTTCCGGCCAAAGTTGTTACAGTGCCGCCGCGGGGTGGTGGAATCGGATGGCGAAGAAATCGGCAAAGACTCAGCGCGGGGCAAAAAAGCCCGTGCAGAAAAAGCCTCAGCCTGGCTCGGCCGCAAAGCGCGCCACCGCAGCGCCAGGTCCCGAGGAGCAATTGGTGATCCTCATCAAAGGCATTTACAAGCGGTGGAGCGACACCAAGGGCGGCAACGTCGATGAGATCCTGAATCTGCTGGCCGATGATGTCGTCTGGCGATCGATCGCCAACG
>DATFOT010000482.1:0-5102 GCA_035265265.1 Aestuariivirgaceae bacterium
CCGGCGGAAGGTTTTTCTATCGTGTCCTTTCAGAGGGGATTTCGTCAGCGTACGGAACAAAGGCTTCCTGCGGCAGCACCGGCGTGCCTGCCGGCACAACGAGGCCCGCGGCGCCCGCAAGCGCGCCCTTCTCGAGCTCGAGACCCTGGAAACGGGACCGCACGACCGGCCCCGGCAAATGCAGGCCCTTCACCTTAGAAGAAGAGAAACCGAAGCGGCGGTAATAGGGCGCATCGCCTACGAGCAAGATGGCATCGTGGCCCGAGAGTGCCGCCTCGTGGATCGCATGGCGGACGAGTGCGGAACCCACACCCCTGCCCTGCAGCTCGGGCGCCACGGCGAGCGGCCCGAGAAGAAGCGCCTTTCCCGCCGAACCGGCCATGATGTCCCAGAGACGCAAAGTGCCGATAAGCTCATCGCCGTCATGAGCGCCGAATGCGAGGCCTTGCGACGGCAAACGGCCGCGGCGCAGCTGCTCGCAGGTTTTGCGGAACCGCGTGTCGCCGAACGTGCGATCGAGCAGCGCCTCGCGCGCCGCCCAATCGGAATGTGCTTCGTGCCGGATGGTCACCATCGTTCCAACTCCTCAAGGCAGAGTGAAATGAGGTTAGATGATATAGGCCTGGAGCGGCGCAAAGCCGTTGAAGGCTACGGTCGCATAGGTCGTGGTATAGGCACCGGCCGCCTCGATCAGCACCTCATCGCCCACCGTGAGCGTGACCGGCAGGTCATAGGGCTTTTTCTCGTAGAGCACGTCGGCACTGTCGCAGGTCGGGCCGGCGACGATGCAGGGCGCCTTCGGATCGCGGTCGCGCGGCGTGGTGATCGGATAGCGGATCGCCTCCTCCATCGTTTCGGCGAGGCCGCCGAATTTGCCGATGTCGAGATACACCCAGCGCTTGTCGTCGTCGGCCTGCTTCTTCGAAACAAGCACCACCTCGGCCTTGATGACACCGGCGCCGCCCACCATGCCGCGGCCCGGCTCGATGATCGTCTCGGGGATGTCATTGCCGAAGTGCTTGGCGAGGCCCTTCTGGATGGCATTGCCATAACGGGAGACCTTCGGCACGTCCTTCAGATAACGCGCCGGGAAACCGCCGCCGAGGTTGACCATCGACAGGGTGATGCCGCGCTCGGCAAGAGTGCGGAAAATGCCCGCCGCCTCTTTCAAGGCGCGCTCCCAGGCGGCAAGCTGCGTCTGCTGCGAACCGACATGGAAGGAGACGCCATAGGCGTTGAGGCCGAGCCCGTGAGCGCGGTCGAGCACGTCGACGGCCATCGCCGGCACGCAGCCGAATTTGCGCGAAAGCGGCCATTCGGCGCCCTCCCCGTCGGTCAGGATGCGGCAGAAGACGCGAGCACCCGGTGCGGCGCGGGCGGTCTTCTCCACCTCCTCGACGCTGTCGACGGCGAAGAGGGTCACGCCGAGCGCATGCGCTTTGGCGATGTCGCGCTCCTTCTTGATGGTGTTGCCGAAGGAAATCCGGTCGGGCCCCGCGCCCGCGGCCAGCGCCATTTCGATCTCCGGCACGGAGGCCGTATCGAAGCAGGAGCCGAGGCTTGCGAGCAGCGACAGGATCTCCGGCGCCGGATTGGCCTTCACGGCGTAGAAGATGCGGGTGGCCGGCATGGCTCGGGCGAAGGACAAATAGTTCGTGCGCACGACGTCGAGATCGACGACGAGGCATGGTCCTTCGGGACGCCGGTCGGCAAGAAAGTCGAGAATGCGCTGGGTGGCCATGGGGACCTCCTCCAACAAGGGTTGCTCCAGAGTCGGTCCTTCGGCGCGTCACCACCTTGAAGATGGAATCGCGGCTGTCCGCGCGGGCGGACCGACTGTAACGCCACGGATTGCGTGGGCTTTCGCCTCGCGTTCCGCCTCAGGTCTGCCTTGGCTTGGTGGGAGTTCGCCCAACCGCACTGCCGGCAAGGATGGTGTGCCTCTTCAGTATCGCCAATCGATTGACTGACTAGCTTGAGACCGAAAAAGCCCGCACCGTCGTTGCTTCAAGGCGTCCGCGATTTCTGCTTCGAAACCGCCAACGGCTCTTGGCCGTTTGTACCTGACCGCTCATCTCACTCTTGGGAGAGGCGGTGGACGCCCACAGGCACGTGCGACTTTGGGCATCTGCTATATGCGAGATTCTCACCTTGGTTTCAATGATGAATTTCGGCTGTGGAAATTTTTGCCTCGCCTATGCCTCTGAGGAAGTTGCGGGTGCTTGACCGGCGCGGTGCTTTCACGCTCCATGCGCGGCGATGGCGCGGACGTCCCGTTACGATTATCTCATCGGCCTCCTCCTCGTGCTGCTGGCGACAGCGGGCTGGAGTCTCGCCGGGCTGTTCGTGCGGCTTGTGCCGGAGCTCAACGGTTGGCAGATCAACTGCTGGCGCGGGCTTTTTCTGGCGCTCTTCCTGCTGGCTTATCTCATCGCGGTCTATGGCCGCGGCTGGATCGATCGTTTCAGGGCCATTCCGACACCGGCCATGCTCGCTTGTGCGGGGTTTTTCGCGGCCGGATCCACCCTCTATGTCACATCGCTGACGCTCACCAGCACCGCCAACGTCTCCTGCATCGGCGCCCTGGCACCGCTGTTCGTAGCGGCGGCGGGCAGTGTATTCCTCGGGGAGCGCACCGGCACCGCTACGTGGATTGCAGCCGTGGTCGCCCTGCTTGGCGCGGGAATCATCTTTCATGACGGGCTGGTGAGCGGCACATGGCTTGGCAGCTTCGTCGCGATCCTCGTCGCCTTGTGCTTCGCAGGGCAGACTCTCGTGCTGCGCCGCTACCGGAGATTCGACATGATGCCGGCCATCTGCCTCGGCGGGCTCATCGCGTTTTTCAGCGCCGCACTCTTCGCCGGAGGCTTGTCGGCTCCGCCGGCACAGATCGCCGTGCTCGCCGTCATGGGGCCCGTGCAGCTCGCCATTCCGCTGATCTTCTTCGCCAAGGGTGCGCGACATGTGCAGGCCACGACCTTGAGCCTCATCGCGCTGCTCGACGTGGTGCTGAACCCGTTCTGGTCCTGGGTCGGCGTCGGGGAGGCTCCGACGCGCAGTGCCGTGGCGGGCGGCGCGATCATCGTCGGCGCGGTGGCGATGAGCATCTTCGCTGGAGAGACGCTCAATTGGCGGCCGCGCCTCTTGCGGTGGCTGCGCATAGGCCGATAGTGGCGGGGTATCGATGGGGAGCGTCACTCCAGGGAGCAATTGTGCGGGAGGGATTCATGGAGGCGCCAGGGTTGAAAGGAAAAACAGCCGTGATCACCGGCGCGGGCCGCGGCTTGGGCGCGGCTTTCGCGGTCGTGCTGGCCGATCTCGGCGCGGACGTGATCATGGCGGGGCGCACCAGCGAAACGCTGTATTCGACGGCGGAAGCGATCCACGGGCGGACCGGAAAACGCCCGCAGACCCAGCTGTTCGATCTTGCCGATCCCGGCGAGGTGACGCGCACGGCGAAAAAGATGCGCGATGAGATGGGCAAGCTCGACATATTGATCAACAATGGCGCGCAGTGGCTCGCCGGCAGCATGACCGAGCATGATGCTTTCAGCATCGTCGGCACGATCGCCTCGGCGGTGACCGGCACACTCCTGTTCACGCGCGGCCTCATTCCGCCGCTCGAAGCCTCTGGTGCCGGCGACATTCTCAACATCGTCTCGGTTGCCGGACTGCCCAACACCGAGCTGCACGGCGCCTCAGTGGCTTTCATGGCGGCAAAACACGGTCAGACGGGCCTGACCGACGGCCTGCGCCAGGAATTGCGCGGGCGCCCAGTGCGGGTGAGCGCGCTCTACCCCCCAGTTCTGGAGGATATATCGCCGTTGAACCAAGCAGCCTGGGACGCGCCGCGGGCGGCAAGCTCGCTCGCCACGAACCGCGATATCGTGGAGGCGGGAATTTATGCCATCACTAGGCCGCGCCACATCACGCTGGCGACGATCGTCATCGATCCCGACCGCGGCGGCTTGTCCTCCGCACACTTACCATAGGCGCCAACGCGCGCAATCCGGCGCAATTGCCGGGCCGATGCGATGGCGTTCAATGCCGATATCGCGAAGCTGGGCGTCGCCCAAGTGCCTCAGATAGTCGAACGCATCCGGCCTGTGGAACAGCCGAACCACAGAGGTGAGGCGCAAGAGGAGCGCGGCGCGGCGGGGCAGCAAGAGCGCCGGAGAGACGTTCGCGCCTGAGGTCGATGCGCTCATGATCGTTGCAACTCCTTCAAACATATTGTGAACGAGAACTATAATAATTTGATTTCGCTTGGACAAACGACTAGTTTTCAAGACATCTGCAAAAGGATTTTGTAAATAGATGGCTCCGCATCTTCCGGGACTAGGCGCGCTCAAAACCCTGGAGGCGGCGGGCCGACATATGAGCTTCACCCGCGCCGCGGCCGAGCTTGGCGTGACACCCGCAGCGGTAAGCCATCAGATACGCGAGTATGAGACGCTGCTCGGCGTCCGGCTGTTTCATCGCACGAGCCGCAGCATGCGCCACACGCAGGCAGGGGAAATCCTGCACGCGGCGGCGTGCGATTCCCTTGATATCATCCGGCGGGCGATCCTGCGCATCGAGAAGTCCGACAGCAAGCCGCGGCTCAGGGTTACCGCGACTCCCTCTATCACGGCCAAATGGCTGGTGCCGCGGCTCGACCGCTTCCTGCAGATTTTCCCCGATGCCGATGTCAGGGTGGATGTATCGGTGATGCCGGTGGATTTTGCGCGCGAGGACGTGGACATCGCCATCCTGTTCGGCAATGGCGACTATCCAGGCATGATGCGCGACCGGCTGTTCGAGGAGACGGTGTTCCCGGTGTGCGCGCCTGCGCTTCTGTCAGGCAAGGCAGCACTCGCAAAGCCTCAGGATCTCGTGAGGCATACGCTCATCCATGTGGAGTGGCAGGCGCAGGGCGCAACATGGCCGAACTGGCGGATGTGGATGCTCGCGGCCGGCATCAAGGATTTCGACGTTTCGCGCGGGCTGCATTTCAGCCAGACATCGCTTGCCATACAGGCGGCGATCGACGGCCATGGCGTTGCGCTTGGCGATTCGACCCTGGTCACGGACGATCTCGCCGCCGGCAGGCTGGTCAAGCC
>DATFOT010000483.1:0-3962 GCA_035265265.1 Aestuariivirgaceae bacterium
TCGGGACTGGCGAGAATGGATTTCGCGCCGAGAATGCCGGTGCTTTGCAGCAGCCAGTGATACCAGCCGAAGGTGCCATTATAAAGAAAGTACCAGACCATGCCGGCGACAATAGGCGCCATCATCATCGGCATGAGCAGCGTGGTCACCAGGATTTTTTCAAATCGTGAGCCGTTGAGTGCCACCGCCAAGAACAAGCCGATGCCGATCTGCAAAGTCAGGCAGAGGGCGCTGTACTGAAACAGCAGTGACCAGCCTTTGAGAAAGCGAGAATCGCCGGAAAGCTTGATAAAATTTCCGAAATTGTTCCATACCACGCTGCCGATCTCCACATCGTGAAGGCTCATATAGATCATCCAGAAAAACGGGTAGATTGAAATGAATGCGAGAAGGGTTATGGCGGGAGCCATCAGCAGGTAGTAGTAGCGCTTGGATGGCAGGGGGTTGAGAACGGCAGGCCCTTGCTTGACGATCGACACGGGCCGTGCCTCGACGCTGCCCTGAATCTGGCGCAAGCGGAAAAGGTGAGCGCCGTGGGCGGGGATATCGGCTGCTGTCATGCAATGCCCTGATAAATTGATATCTTCCAGCGGCTGTGCCGCTGGAATCCATTGTTGCGTTAGACCACCCTCAGCTTAGTTCGTCGAGTTGAGTCTGGATCGATTTGCAGGCCTCTTCCGGCGATTGCTCGTTGGAAAGGCACTTCTGCAACTCGGCTGCGAGGATCGAATGATACTCGTTAGCCTGGGGAATTTTCGGACCCAGCACGAAATGCGGATCCTTGATACCATAGTTGTAGACGGCATCGAAGGTGAGCGCATTCGGCATGGTGGTCGGACGCACCATCGACTTCTTCACTTCTTCCATCGCGAGAACGGATTTACGAGTCGGCGTGCCGCCTAGTCCCTTCAACACGTTGAACTGGTTCTCGCGCGATACCGACCAGATGGCGAAGATATAAGCGGCACGCTTCATGTCTTCTGAAGCGTTGCCGTTGATGCCGATACCACCGATGCCGCAGTTAGTGCCGTTGACTGCCTCGCCACCGTTCTTAATCCATTCCGGATCGCCCTTCGGGCATGGTCCATAGGCAGTCTTGCCGCCGGCTGCACGCGACTTGGTCTCGTCCTCAATCGAGGCGGCGAATTCGTGATACTGGGTTTGCATCGCGATGTTACCCGATTGATAGACGGTATTCAGTTCGAGCGTGCCATTGGCCAGGTTGTCGGGATGGCAGACATCCGCCAGCTCCTTGAACTTGGTCATCATGAGGACTGACTGCTCGTCGCCCCAGTTGGTCTTGCCCGGCGTTTTCGATCCGAGCTTGTCGTCTATGTTCCAGTCGATCCAGCGGCCATTGGCGAACAGGAAGCGCTGGATGTCGAGCTGCGTCGTCCAGCCGAAGGAACCATGATGCTGGGCGTAGCCGTAGGGCACGTCCTTGCCGGCTTCCTTGGCTTTCTTGAAGAACGCGGCCATGTCGATCACATTCTTCCAGGTGGTGTCCTTGGTAAACTCGAGGCGGTAGCCGTTTTCGGCCTCGAAGTCCTTTGTGTTCGCCTCAAACAGATCCTGTCGATAGAAAGTGCAGGCCACCGCACAGTCATAGGGAAGTGCGATGATCTTGCCTTCCTGGTAGAATCGTCCGCAGGCCGAGAGGAAATTTTCGAACCAAGCGTCGTCCCCGTAACCATCGGCATCCTGCGGCAGCGTAGCGTCGCCGAACATCGGCGTCATATCGGCATAGAAATCGGCGAAGGGCGCGCCAATCGGTTTGTCCTGCACATAGTTCAGAACGTAGTCGGCTTTGCCGCCGCGAAGGTCAATGCCGACTTTCTGCTGCACCACCGGCAGGTCGTCTGTCAGGATCGTGACCTCAATGCCCGTCAGATCAGTGAATGTCTGGATCTTGTCGCGTATGGCGAAGGACGGAGGCGTGTTCTCCGACATGAACACCAGTTTTGAGCCCGCATATTGTTTCCATTTCGCATCATCTGACGATTGGGCCTGTACCCGCGAGCGGGTGATGGTGGAGCCAAGCCCCAGCGTCAGCGATCCGATGCCGAGAGCCGATGCGGCACCGCCGCCTAGTTCAAGGAACTTGCGCCGGCTTACGCGCTGATAGACTGCGTTTTTCGGTATTGAGAACATTCTGTTTCACTCCCACTTTCATTATTTATGCCGTTCGGCGTGCCAATGCCGCGCCAACCGGCCTTCTCTTGTCGCTCATGCACTGCCATTGCCGATCGTTCATTTCTCCTTTCACTGGCATTTGACCGACCGCGGGGTCACTGTCCCGCGATCTGGCTCTTGATCAATGCATTCACTTCGCCAGCCTTTTCCATGAACACCATGTGGCCGGCATTCTCCAGAACATGCACCTTGGCGCCAGCGAGATTGCCGGCATGGGCCGCTGGGATCACCTGGTCATCTTTTCCCCAGATGACCAGCGCCGGAGGCGTTTTGCCAGCCAGTTTGGCGCCTGGAGCATCATTCTGCTTGCCATTGCTGATAAGCCCTTGCTTTAGATCTTTCAGTAGCTGTTCGACGCCGTCGAGGCGTTTGTATTTCAGCACGTCGTCGACGAGCTGCCGGCTCACCAGACTCTTGTCGGCAAACAGCGTCTCGAGCACCGGCTTCAGGTCCTTGCGGCCCTGAGCGGCGGTGAAATTTTCCACATAATTTCCGATCTCAGCTCCAAGACCCATCGGACAGATAAGGCTCAGCGACTTCACTTTCCTGGGATGCTCGGCGGCCATCTGCAAGGCGATGGCTCCACCCATGGAATGGCCCACGAGATGCGCGCTGGCAATACTGAGTTGATCCATAAATGCGGAAAGGGCTGAAGTCATCGAGACCAAGCCGGGTTTGGCTAGTGCTTTCACTGACTGGCCATGGCCGGGAAGATCGAGAGCATAGACGGTTGCCTTCTCGGCCAGAGCGTCGATGTTGAACAGCCAGTTGTCGAGATCGCCGCCGAAGCCGTGGATCAAGATGACGGTCTCGGCGCCGTTGCCACGCTTGGCATAGCGAAGGCTGCCTGCCGATGTGTCGGCGAATTCGTATTGGGGCCCCTGATCCGTCTCGCCTTCATCGGCAGCAGGTGTCACGTAAGAGGCGATATAGGCATCGATCTCGGCGTCGGGAACTGCTGGATCGGCAATCACGCCGAGCAGCGCCTTCACCGGATAGACGGTGTTCTCCTGGCCGACGCGGCGTCGCAACACTCCCTCGTCTGAGGCTTCGAGGGAGCCGGCGATCTTGTCGGTCTCGACTTCGAGGATCGCGTCACCGACATTAATTTTGGTGCCGTCCGCCATCAGCCAGCCCGTTAGTTTCCCCTCCTTCATCGACAGGCCCCATTTAGGCATAACGACGGGCACGATACGTGTATTCATAGACCTACCTCAATGTGCCATGGTCTTGTTGACGGCCGTGGCGATGTTCGACGCCGAAGGAATGTAAAGATCCTCCAGCACCGGCGAAAAAGGAACCGGCGTA
Source organism: Aestuariivirgaceae bacterium (assembly GCA_035265265.1). GTDB lineage: Bacteria > Pseudomonadota > Alphaproteobacteria > Rhizobiales > Aestuariivirgaceae > DATBLQ01. The sequence goes on from DATFOT010000483.1 coordinate 3,502, forward strand.
TGGGGCGGGGTGACCATCTGGATCGGGCCTTTCAGAGCGCGGAAGCATTGCTGCGCCATCATGGCAGAAACGTCAGAGGCGATCGAGCAGCGCGGATTGGCCTCGTCGACACAAACCAGGTGTCCGGTTTTATTCACGCTGTCGATGACCGTGTCCCAGTCGATTGGCGATAAGGTGCGGAGATCGATCACCTCGCACTCAATGCCGCTCTTCGCCAGATCGGCGGCCGCATCCATGGCCCGGTACACCATCAGGCCGTAGGTCACGATGGTGCAGTCACTGCCTTCGCGGACCACATTGGCCTCCCCGAAGGGGATCGTATAGGATTCGGCCGGCACGTCGGTCTCGTTGCCGTAAAGATTTTTGTGCTCGCAGAAGATGACAGGATCGTTGTCGCGGATCGACTGGATCAGCAGACCCTTGGCATCATAGGCGTTAGAGGGGCAGACCACCTTCAAGCC
>DATFOT010000484.1:0-7443 GCA_035265265.1 Aestuariivirgaceae bacterium
GCGATCCCGGATTGCCGCTTTGCAATGGCAGTGATGATCGCCATCATGGCGCCATGACCGAAGTGAACCTCACCCTTGCAGAAGGCCGCGCCCTGGCGGTGAAATGCCTGATGGCCAACGGCTGCGATGAACACAATGCCGCAGCCGTCGCCGACAACATGATGCTGGCCGAGCGTGACATGTGCTCTTCCCACGGCCTGTTCCGCATCCCCTGGCATGTCGCTACGCTTCGTGCCGGCAAGGCGAACGGCAAGGCGAGGCCCCGCCTCGAAGCGCTGGCGCCCGCCGTCATCCGGCTCCACGGTGACCGCGCATTTGCCCCTGTCGGCCACCGCTTCGGCCATGTGCCCCTGATCGAGGCAGCACGGAGCAACGGCATTGCCGCGCTGGCCTTCGTCGATATGTATCACGTGGCTGCCCTTTGGCCCGAGGTCGAAGCCCTCAGCACCGAGGGCCTCGTCGCCTTCGCCTTTACCGCGTCCTTGCCCTATGTCGCGCCGGTTGGCGGCAAGAAGCCGGTCTACGGTACTAATCCGATGAGCTTCGGCTGGCCGCGCAAGGGCCGGCCACCTCTCGTTTTCGACCAGGCCTCCGCCGCCATGGCCCGCGGCGAGGTTATGATCGCCGCGCGCGACGGTCACACCCTTCCCGAGAGCGTCGGTATCGATGAACACGGCAATCCTACGCGCGATCCCGAAGCCGTGCTGCGCGGTGCGCAGCTTCCTTTTGGCGGCTACAAGGGTTCTTCGCTGGCGCTGATGATCGAGCTCCTGGCAGGACCGCTCATCGGGGATTTTCTCTCAATCGAAGCCGAGCATGATGATGCCGGTGCGGGCGCGGCGCCGCATGGCGGCGAGCTGATCCTGGCGCTCGATCCCGCCCGTTTTGGCGACCCGCAGGGCTGCATGGACCATGCCGAGCGGCTGTTCGATGTGATCCTCTCCATGGACGGTTCGCGGCTTCCTGGCGATCGCCGTTATCGGAACCGGCTGAAAACGAAGGAGGGGGGCTTCTACATTCCCCAAAGCCTGTACGACAGCATCAATGAGCTGATGCAGTAGCTCTCAGAGTTCTTTGCACAGCCGCATCGCATCCAGCATCGCTGCGTGGATATTGCGCGCGGCCCAGGCATCGCCGATCCGGTGCAGATAGAAGCTTCCTGTGGCATTGCGCTCGACTGATTGCGGCTTCGCCGCGGCGAGCGCGTGGAGATCGATTTCGCCGAAATTGCGCGAGAACGGTTTTAGCTCTTCATAGAGTTCGGCGTTCGGCACCGTGCCGTAATCTCCCACGACCATGTCGACAATGCGCTCGCTGCATGCTCCCGAATAGCTGTTGGCCAGCACGACACCGAGCCGATTGCCATGGCGCCTGATCGCGGTGAGCCTCGTATCCGGCGTCACCGCGATCCCCGCCTTGTAGATTTCCGCCATATGGGCGCCAAGATTGGTATCGGCCATCTCGAGCCCGAGCGTTCGGTCGGGCGTGACGATCTCCACGCCGACGCCTTTCGCTGCAAGATGCTGCGCACAGGAAAGCGCCGCATGCCCGCCGCTCTCGTCATAAACCAGCGCCTCGCGCACCGCCTGTACATCCTCCGACAGCGCATCCCAGACCGTCGTCGCCAATTCGCGCCCCTCGAAATGCCCCACCTCCGGCAGCCCGCCCGTGGCGGCGATCACCACATCCGGCGCCTCCGCGAGCACGTCTGTTGCATCCGCGAGCCGGTTGAGTTTGACCTCGACCTTGAGCCGCTCCATCTCATCGCCGAGCCAGTTGACGATGCCGATCATGTCGCGCCGCCATGTCGCCCTGGCGGCAAGCACCACTTGGCCGCCGAGCCTGCCGCTCGCTTCGAAAACGACGGTGTCATGGCCGCGGGCCGCGGCGATCCGCGCCGCCTCGAGACCTCCGGGACCGCCGCCGACCACCACCACCCGCTTGCGTTTCCCGCTGGATCGCTCGATTGCATGCGGCAGGCTAAGCTCACGGCCGGTTGCCACATTCTGGATGCATAGCGCGTCCTTGCCCATGAGAACCCGGTCGACGCAATAGCCGGCGCCGACACAGGGCCTGATCTCGGCCTGGCGTCCCTCTCTCAGCTTTTTGACATGATGGGGATCGGCGATGAACGCCCGCGTCATGCCCACCATGTCGACATAGCCTTCCCTGACCGCGTGAACCGCGGTCGCGGCATCGGTGATGCGGGTTGCATGCAGGATCGGAATGGCGACGGCATCCTTGATGGCCCGCGCCAGCTTGAGATAGGCCGCCGAAGGAACCCACATCGTCGGCCACAACCGGGCCTCTGCCTGATAGTCTCCCGCATGACCGCCGACCACGCTGACGAAGTCGATGAGCCCCGATGCGGCATGGGCGCGCGCGATCTCGATGCAATCCTCCTGGGTCAGCCCGCCTTTCAGCATTTCATCCCCCGGCATGCGAATTCCGAGAAGGAAATCATCGCCTGCCGCGCGCCGGCAGCATTCCAGGATCTCAATGCCGAAGCGCATCCGGTTGGCGAGCGATCCGCCATAATCATCGCTCCGCTTGTTCATCGCCGGCGACCAGAACTGCTCGATGAGCGTTCCCGCCTGGGTCGATATCTCGGCCCCGTCGAGACTGCCTTCGCGCGCGCGGCGCACCGCTGCGGCATAGTCCTCGCGGATGCGCCTGAAGTCATGCGCCTCCATCTCTGCGGGAAACGACCGGTGAATCAGCTCGCGCAGCGGCGACGGCGCGAAGGCCGGCAGCCAGTTTGCGTCGTCCCACCGTTCGCGGCGTCCGCCATGGGTAAGCTGCACCGTGCACACTGCACCATGCGCGTGCAGGCTGTCCGCCATCCGCTGGTATTGCGGCACCACCGCGTCCACCGCGCCGTTGATCTGCCCATAGTGGAACGAGTTCTCGATCGACACCGCCGTTGCGCCCCCGAATTGCACGAGGCCGACGCCGCCCTTCGCCTTCTCGGTCTCATAGGCGATATAGCGTTCGGTGATATTGCCGTGAACCGCATAGCCTGGCGCATGGCTCGTCGACAGGAAGCGGTTGCGGATCGTCACATGCTTCATGCGAAGCGGCGAGAACAACACGTCGAGAGAAGCCATGGCACCCTATCTTTTTTCTGCATCGCCCCGCAGTCTTCGTTATTCTGGAACGGCCAACCCAAGGTAACAAGCAGATGATGCTGAACCTCTCCTTCCACGGCGCCGCCCGCACCGTCACCGGCTCATGTTACCTTTTGGAAACCGGCGCGCATCGGCTGCTCATCGATTGCGGCATGTTCCAGGGATCGAAGACCGAAAGCGCTCTCAACTATCGTGCCTTCCCCGTCGAGCAGTCTTCCGTTGATGCCATGCTCTTGACCCACGCCCATATCGATCATTGCGGGCTCATACCCAAACTGGTGAAACACGGTTTCCGCAATCGAATTCATGCCACCGAAGCCACTGTCGATCTCTGTTCCATCATGCTGCCGGATTCGGGCCATGTGCAGGAAACGGAGGTTCGCCAGCTGAACGCCCGCAACGCGCGGCGCGGCCGGCCGCTGGTCGAACCGATCTATGGCGTTGCCGAGGCAGAAGCGGCGATGAACCAGTTTGCCGCCATCGGCTACCGTACATGGTTCGAGCCGGTGCCCGGCGTGCGTGCACGTTGCTGGAACGCCGGCCATCTGCTCGGCTCCGCCTCGATCGAGGTAGAGGTTGCGGCCACCGGCGGGCGTGCCCCCTTGCGAATTCTGTTCTCGGGCGACATCGGCCCGGCATTCAAGCTCCTGGAGCCCGATCCCGAAGCACCGTCCGGCTTCGATTACGTGCTCTGCGAATCGACCTATGGTGCCATCGACCGGCCCGAGGCAACCGATGCCGACCGCCGCCGGCACCTGGCATCCGAGGTCACCGCAGCCGCCCGCCGAGGTGGCGTTTTGCTGATCCCCTCTTTCGCCGTCGAGCGAACCCAGGAGCTGATGACTGATCTCACGACGCTGATCGATCAGGGCCTCGTGCCGCCGATGATGATCTTCATCGACTCGCCCCTGGCTTACCGCGCCACCCGCTTCTTCACCAAATATGCCTCCGCCCTCGACAATGGCGACGTGCTGCTGAAAGCGCTCAAATCCGCCCATGTGCGCCTCACCGAGAATGTGGACGATTCGAAGGCCCTGAACAGGCTCGCGGGGTTTCATGTCATCATTGCCGCAAGCGGCATGTGCGATGCCGGACGCATCCGCCACCATCTGCGCAATCGCCTCTCCAAGCCGAATACAACCGTGCTGCTGGCAAGTTTCCAGGCCGTGGGCACGCTCGGACGGGTGCTTGCCGACGGCGCCGACCGCGTCAGGATATTCGGTGAGGATATTGCGGTGCGCGCGCACATCGGCCGGATTGACGATTATTCAGGTCACGCCGATGCGCCTGAACTTCATGCCTGGCTGAAGGCCCGCTTGCCGGTGAATCGCGGTGTTTTCCTGGTCCACGGCGAGGATCCCGGCATGGACGGTTTGACCCGGCGCATCGCCGACCTGATTCCAGCCGATCGCATCTTTCGCCCCGCGCTCGACGACGGGCTCGATCTTCTCGGCGCAAAGCCGGCGCTGGTTCCAGCCGAGCCGCGCCGCCGTCTTCCCCCATCGGCCGTCGGCCATAGCGACTGGCACAATGAATTGGCGAAGCTCATTCTCGACATCAACGATGAGATCGCGCAAGCAGCAGACGAGAAAGCCCGCGGCATGATCCTCCGCCGCCTGCGCCGTGCCTTGCAAGGGGCCGAGCCACAAACGATAGGTAATGGCCGGATTTGATCCGGCCATCTTGCTCCAAGATCAGAGCATGGGAATTACAAGGTCGCGATGATCCGGCAGAGCGCGACCATGTCGCTGTCGTGGTTTTTCACCGCCGCCAGAACCGCGCTGCACTTCTTCGTCATGATATATTGGTCGTGTTTCGACAGATCGCGGAACGTACCGGCCATTGCAACCGGGGTGGAACCGACGGCTCCTGGAGATGTTCCGTTGTTTCCACGCCCGCCGGTGCCGCCGATGTTGACGCCGAGTGTCACACTCGCCAGCCCCCCGGCCGCTAGCTTGCCCTTGACCTTGGTCTTCCCGCCGAGGGAAATGGTGACCTTGGCGTTCTTGCCATGCTTGCCATAGGATCCCTGCCCGGCAAGGAGCAGCTTCGCATTGGCGTAAAGTTTCTTCCTATGCAGCAGCCCCACATGGGCTTTGGCATTGAGGCCGCCGACCGAAGCTTTCGCCTTTGCATCGAGCCCGCCATAGCCGATCGCAGCATCGGCTTTGGCGCCAACCCCGCTGTTTGCGCCGAGCGAGCCCAGCGTTCCGCCGACAACGCCGCCGATATCGATGCCGCCGGCACCCGACTGTGCCGTGTGGCTCATGGCTGAAAATAGGAAGGCGGCTGCAGCTGCCAGGTAACGAATATGGGTCGTATTCATTGCGAGTCTCCTGCATCGAGTACCCCCATCGCATGACGCGCGCTGAATGCAGCCGGTTCCTGGAACTTGAGCTCATAGTTACGTTGATGGGCGCTGCACAAGAATTAACGCGGGTCACAATTCCGCGGTTCGGTTTCTATTCATGAGATTTCCGATAAGGATCAGTGCCGCGCCGATCAGCAGGAAGATTGTCAGCGGTTCGCCGTAAAGCGCATAGCCCATGAGCGCGGTAAGCGGTACCCGCACGAAATCCAATGGTGCCACCACCGTTGCATCCACCGCGGCTGTTGCCTGTGTGAGGCAATAATGGCCAGCCGAGCCGACGATGCCGAGGAGGGCTATGAAGGGATAGAGATTGGCCGACGGCCACACCCAGCGAAACGAGCTGCCCGGTATGAGCATGACGGCGATGATGAGCACTGCCGACAGCGCCGCTTGTGTCCAGAACATATAAGCGAGGATCGTCGGCACGCTTTCGCTCCCTGTCAGTTTCTTGACGAGAATGACCGAGATGCTGAAGCCGATAGCCGCGCCCAGGGCGGCGAGCGAGCCGAGATTGATGGCGTTCACCCCTGGTCTGAGTATGAGCAGCACGCCGGCAAATCCTACCGCGATCGCCAGGAGCCTGCGCTTCGTCAGCCGTTCCCCGAGCACCGCCGCGGCAAGAAGCGCGACCCAGATGGGCATTGTGAATTCGATCGACACCACCTCCGCCAGCGGAATGAGCGCCACCGCGGCGAACCAGAAGAACTGTGCCGCGAAGTGCGCAATGTTTCGGATAAGATGTATGCCCGCCTTTCGCGTCACCAGCAGGCGCCCGCCCGACCACAGCACGAAAGGCGTGATCGCGATCGCGGCCATGAAGCTTCGCAGCGTCATGATTTCCAGGACCGGCAGCTCGCGCGACAGCTCCCGCCCGGCGAGCGTCATGCTGAGGGTGCAGCAGATCCAGAGCGCCATCCATAAGCTGGCCCGGCTGAAGTTCGACATGAGCGGCAGGGTTCCTTGCGTGCCGCAAGATAGCCAAAATCCTCAAACACCGGCAGTGCTTTAGCATCATGTTTGCCATGCTTTTGCCCGCAGTCTTGACGGAACCGCGGCACTTCGCCATTGTGCCCGCCGCCATGACCGCCACCGCAATCATCGCAGCCGCCATTTGCAGCTGCATTATTATCAGCTAGCACCTCGACAGCTGGCAGGCGGCCGCTTTTCCTCTCATCCTCAAGCGAACCCCCGGCCGGCGAGGCCCGGGACCCCGATGAGTTTGAAGCTCTACAACACCCTGACCCGCCGCAAGGAGGACTTCGCGCCTGAAGATCCCGCCAACGTGCGCCTCTATGTCTGCGGTCCGACCGTTTACGACTTCGCCCATATCGGCAATGCCCGGCCGGTCATCGTCTTCGACGTTCTCTTTCGCCTGCTGCGCCGCATCTATGGCGAAAATCACGTCACCTATGTCCGCAACGTCACCGATGTCGACGACAAGATCAACGCCCGTGCGGCGCAAGAGAAGGTCTCGATCCGCGAGCTCACCGAGAGGACGCTGAAGCAGTTCCACGACGATATTTCCGCCCTGAGCGTGCTTGAGCCCACGTTCGAGCCGCGCGCGACCGAATCCATCCCGGAGATGATCGCCCTCATCGAGCGGCTCATCGCCTCTAGCCATGCCTATGTTGCTGAAGGCCATGTGCTGTTCCATGTTCCGAGCATGCCGGACTACGGCCGGCTGTCGGGCCGTTCGCTCGACGACATGATCGCCGGCGCCCGCGTCGAGGTGGCGCCCTATAAGAAGGACCCGATGGATTTCGTGCTATGGAAACCGTCACCGCCCGATCTGCCGGGATGGGACAGTCCGTGGGGCAGGGGCCGCCCCGGTTGGCACATCGAATGTTCGGCGATGAGCTGGAAATTTCTGGGGGAAACTTTCGACATTCATGGCGGCGGCATCGACCTCGTCTTTCCTCACCACGAGAACGAGCTCGCCCAGAG
>DATFOT010000485.1:0-7542 GCA_035265265.1 Aestuariivirgaceae bacterium
ACCGTTCCTGCCAGCACATAGGTGATCGTTTCGATTCCGCGATGCGGATGCCACGGAAATCCGGCCCGATAATCCTCCGGACGTTCGTTGCGGAAATCGTCGAAGAGGAGGAACGGGTCGAAGTCTCCGGTATCGCCGAAACCGAAGGCGCGGTGGAGCTTTACCCCGGCGCCTTCCATGGTCGGCTGGGATTCAATGATGCGTTTGACGGGTCGTATCGACATTTTCAGCCTTCCTTCGAAGCAGGCGCGTTTTTCTGCTCATTCCGCGGCCGTTGCAAGCGCCGGGCGCTCGCGTGCCGCCTTCAGCGCATTGGTCCACCAGACGAGCTGGTCGAGCATGTCGGTGGCATTCTGCTGCAGGTGCGGAATATCCTTGAGGTCCTTGCCTTCCTTCCATGCCGCCATGAAATCCGCCCCCTGGATGTGAACGCCGGTACGGGTGGGCGCCATCTGCAGCTCGACGGAAATCAGCCGGAGCTGCTCGACCGAGCGCGCGCCGCCGACCGCGCCGTAACCCACATATGCCGCGGCCTTTCTGTTCCATTCTGGATAGGCATAGTCGATGGCGTTCTTGAGCACCGCCGGCACGCCGCGATTATATTCCGCCGTCACGAAAATAAATCCGTCGAACTCGGCGACTTTCTTCTGCCAGCGCTGTGCCACCTCGTTCGTCGTGGGCACCCAGGCATTTGATGCCACTTCGTCGAAAAACGGCATCGGGAAATCGCGAAGATCGATGATCTCACTCACCAGATCCGTGCGCTTCGCGGCAATGTCGCTGATCCATTTCGCCGGCTTGTCGCCGAAGCGGGTAGCCCGGGTGGTGCTGATGACGATCGCAATTCTAGGTATGGTCATTTGGGTTCCCTCTTTTCCAGTATGGATCTTGCAATGCCGGGTTTGAGTAGTTACAATTTGATACCGAGGATATATAAATGACCAAGCAACGACTTCAAGAAGGCACAAAGATGATACCGGGTACCTTGCACGTGCCCGAGGACTGCCGGGCTGTAAGCGAGGTGCTCGCGCGTGTGGGGGATAAATGGACGGTGCTGGTGGTGAGTGAGCTCGGGCGTGGCCCGAAAAGGTTCAACGAGATCCGCCGCGCGCTCGGCAGCATTTCGCAGCGCATGCTGACCTTGACGCTGCGCGGATTGGAACGCGACGGTCTGGTCACCCGGACGGTCTTTCCGACAATTCCCCCGCGCGTCGATTACGAGCTCACCAGGCTCGGCCGCTCCCTGCTGGAACCGGTCAGCGGTCTTGGCCTGTGGGCGCGCCGGAACCGGCCCGCGATCGAGGACGCCAGGCGGCGCTTCGATGCCTTGCCGAGTCATCATTAGGCCGTTCCAGCGCCGCTCGACCCCAGTTCCCCAAGTTGGCTGCGGCTTCATAGGTTTCCTGGAGGAAGCCGAGCAGAAGCCCGTCGGGATCATCCGCCTGGCGAACGGCGTCATAGGGCAGGATGAACAGGCCCAGATCATTGTCGTAGGCTGCTGCGGGCGTTCTTATCGCTGTTTCCGCATAGCCCTCAGGTTCGGGATAGGCATAGGCAAAGAACGCCGGCCTTCCATAACCGCCATTGCCCGGCCAGAAGCCGCAGCTGCAGACTTCATGGGAATAGGCTTCTTGATTGACCCAAAGCGCGACATTCGGCGGGTGCCCCGTTGGCGCGGGAGCGCTCCTGCCGGAAAAGCGCGTGACGGCCAAATCGAAACTGCCCCAGAAAAAATGCACCGGGCTCACCTTGCCGAGAAACGGCGTGCGAAAAAGCTTGAACACGCGATCGCTTTGCACCAGCGCGCGCCAAAAATTCTGAACCTTGGCGCCGTCATACTGCGCATGCGCACGATCCTCATCTAAGGGCACGGCATTTTCGATCTCCGAAGGCATGGTCCAGATACGGACGTTGATACCCAGCATGCGGAGCGCTTTCATGAACTCATCGTGAAAATCTGCAACCGTCATTGGTTCGAGGTTTATGATCCGAACATCGCCCTCGCTGGACTCGATGCGCAGCCGGTGATCGATAAAATCGAAGATGACCTCGAAGGTCGAGCCCGCATGGGGAATAGGCGAGGTGGTCAGGCCGCGAGACGTGACATAGAGGGTGACGTTCCACCAGTGATTGACCAGCGGCGTCAGGGCCAAACGAACCTTGCCGACAATTTGGGTCCAGCGATGAACTGTCTCGCAGCTGTCCGACCAATCATGCAGGGGAATATCGGGCCAGCGTGAACTCGGCTTCATCATAGCGGCCTCGGCGTTCCGCCCCCGCGGATACATTTAAGGCGACGAGGGATGCTACGCAAATGCAAAGAGCTTTCCGCCATGACGGTAGCGCGGACCGAGCCGCTATTCCTTGACGCGAGAGCGCCGCACCCTCAATTATTGAGATGGAAAGCTTCAGCCGAGGAGTGGGAAGTGCCGGAATATTACGACTATATCGTAGTCGGTGGAGGATCATCGGGCTGTGTTGCGGCCGCGCGCCTGGTCAAGGACGCGGGAGCCCGAGTGCTGCTGCTGGAAGCCGGCCATTCTCACCGCCACTTCCTGCTCGACATGCCGCCAGGCATCTTCAAAATGATAAACGGCAGCAAATACATGCGCTACCACCGGACCGTGCCGCAGGAACATCTCAACGGCCGTGTCCACGATATTCCACAAGGACATGTTCTTGGCGGGGGATCTTCCGTGAACGCCCAAGTGTATGTGCGCGGGCGTCCTTCCGACTATGAGGAATGGCACCAATTGATGCGTGGCGAGAATGACTACCCAGGCTGGCGCTGGGAGCATGTTTTGCCGCACTTCCGCGTCATGGAAGGCAATAACCGGCTGAACAACGAGCTGCACGGCGCGGAGGGGCCATTGCTCGTCTCCGATCCGCAGCATGTAAATGATTTCTCGCGCTGGTTCGTCCAGAGCCTTCAGGCGCTCGGTGAACCCTACAACCATGATTTCAACGGGCACAGTCAGCGGGGCGTAGGCTTCTATCAGTTCATGAACCGGAAAGGTCGCCGGTCCAGCGCAGTCTATGCCTTCATCGAGCCGCTTGCCGGCGATCCCAAACTCACCATCCGGCTCAATGCACCAGTACATAGTATCGAAATCGATAATGAACGCGCCGTCGGCGTGAGATATAGAGATCGTCAGGGAACCGAGAGGCGAGCCTTTGCGGATCGGGAGATCATCCTGGCTGCCGGTGCGCTCGTTACTCCGCAATTGCTCATGCTCTCCGGCATTGGCCCCGCAGATCAGCTGAGATCGCTCGGCATAGACTGCCTTATCGACCTGCCGGGTGTGGGTGAAAATCTCGTCGATCACCCTGAGGTGCCAATCATCGGCATCGCTAACGGAGCCTACGGCTATTATCGGCAGAGCGAAGGCTGGCGCATGATTTTAAATGGCTTGCAGTTCAAATTATTTGGCTCCGGACCTATCACTTCGGCCGGGGTCGAGGCAGGTGCCTTTGTAAATCCGCGAGATCGCAATTCGGAGCCTACCGTCCAAGCTTTTTGCGTACCGATCATCTATCTCGACCGGGATGCCCTCACTCTGGTTAAGAACACCTACGGCCTCACCGTCACAACCGTAGTGGTCAAACCCAAGTCACGCGGCTTCGTGCGGCTGCGTTCGGCTGACCCCCGCGAAATGCCGCTTGTATCACCCAATCTGCTCAAAGACCCAGGAGATGCGCAGGAAATGATCGCAGCGCAGCGGTTTTTCCTCCGTGCCTTCCAAACCAAGCCCCTGTCGGACCGGATTCAAGAGATTGCACTCCCCAACCCCGATGATTTGAGCGATGAAGCCATTTGGAAACACTGCACCCGTCACGTGAAAACCAATTATCATCCGAGCGGAACTTGCCGAATGGGGGCAACGACAGACCGTGCCGCAGTGCTCGATTCCAGGCTGCGATTGCGTGGTCTTCAAAACCTGCGCATCTGTGATCTTTCAGCCATGCCGAACATCGTTGCGGGCAACACCAACTCTGCGGCGATGATGCTGGGAAGCCGCTGCGCGGAGCTGATCATGGCCGAATACGCTTCCCTGCCCAAAGACAGGCTTGGCCCGTATGAATCCGTCGCCCTGCAGGCTAGGCACGAATAGAGTCGAGGCTTTTCCAGTCGAATTCTATGCCGTGGCCGGGCCTATTCGGGGCAATGGCGAAGCCCTCTTCGATTACGAGGGGCTTGGCGATGTAGCAGTCGAGGCCGAAGCCATGAGCCTCGAGATAAGAGCGATTCGGGACAGCCGCCAGCAGATGGACAGTGATGTCGTGCGCGCCGTGCGAGGTTACCGGCAGATTATAAGCTTCGGCGAGATGCGCAATTTTCATGAAGCTCGTGACGCCGCCGCAATTTGTTACATCAGGTTCAGGATAAGTCACGCCCCCCGAGGCTATGAGGTGGCGAAACTCCCAGATGGTGCGCAGGTTTTCTCCGGCCGCGATGGGAAGGCCCCCTTCGCGAACGATGCGCGCGTGTCCAGCGATGTCATCCGGTGAGATGGGCTCCTCGAGCCAGACGAGATCATAAGGTGCAAAGGAGCGCGCCGCGCGTATGGCTTCATCGGCCGTCCATCGCATGTTGGCGTCGACCATCAGAGGAAAATCACTTCCTAGATGTTTGCGCATCGCCGCTACACGCTCGACATCTTCCGATAAGCGCTGCCGCCCTACCTTCATTTTGATGGCACGAAAGCCCCTGTCGAGATTTCGATCAGTCTGCTTGATGAGCTGAGGGAGGGGCAGCTCCAGATCGATGCCGCCCGCATAACAGGGCACATGATTCGAAAAACCGCCGAGTAGAAGCCACAAGGGCTGCCGGAGTTTCTTCGCCTTGAGGTCCCAAAGCGCCATGTCGAAGGCCGACTGGGCAAGTACCGTCGGGCCGCCCCGGCCGCCATAATGCATCCCCCACCAGAGCAGGCTCCACAGAGCCTCGATCGCATCGGCATCTCTGCCCGACACGATCTCGGTAATTTCATGCGCTGCGATGTTGGCGATGGCACCACCATTGCGTCCAACCGTAAAAGTGTAGCCAGTTCCCTCCGCACCATCTGAATCGATCACCCGCGCGGTTATAAGCTCAAAATCGCGCATGAGGCCATGAGTGGAGTCGCTCAAGATTTCGGGCAGGGGAATGCGATAATAGCCGGTGACGATGGACGCAATTTTGGACATCTGGTTTCATTGCTCGACCGTTAGGGTCAGCGCAGGGCAAATTTGAGTTGCGGCACTCTCTTGTCAAGGCTCATCTAGCTGCACAAGCAATGGCGGGCGCCGGCTCTGTCGCCCGGAGAGGGGATGGCAAGCCTAATGAAAAAATTCGATACCCATCAGAGCCATGGCGCCAAGAAAGGCGAGGGAGATGAGAATCACAGTCACGAACATGATGAGGCCGCGCTGAACCGCAGAGGGCAGGCGGCTGAAAATCATGCGCGTTGTCTCATTGCCTCAGGCTGTTCGAGGGATCGCTTGATTGGGGGGAGAGAGGTTGGATCCGGCTTGGAAAGGGATCGTCAAGATCGGGAGGGGTCGTATCCGGCAAAAATCGGCTGTCATCCGTAAAATAGGGTCCGTAATAGGTGAAATGCTTGAGCCGGAAAGATTTGCAATATTTCCAGCTGCCGAGACAATCGTCGGGAATATGGTATTGCGGCCCGGCATTCGCCGCCCCGTTCGTCATCAGCACCGACAGCGCCGCTGTCAATCCGATAAGGCAAATTCTAACGCACCGACCCATGCAGGCTCTCCGCAGCAGCCAAGGACGAAGCCTTGGCCTGCAATGAAAGTACTGCCCCGGATTGCCTTTTATAACATGGCACATGTCACAATTGCGGCAAAAATATCACTGCAGGGTTTATATCGCGCCCGCCTGTCCGCGTTTCACAAAGGAGCCAAGACCCTCCCGCCCGAGCCAATTGCTGCCCTCGACGATCAACTCTCCACGCAGAAACACCTTTTTCACCCGGCCGGTGACGCTGCGGCCCTCGAATAGACTGTAATCGACGCGGCTATGATGGTCTTGGGCGCGAATGGTCCAGTGTTCCTCAGGGTCGAACAGCACGATATCAGCGTCCGAGCCCACCGCGATCGTTCCCTTGCGCGGAAACAGGCCGAATAATTTTGCCGGCACGGTCGAGGTCAGCTGGACGAAGCGGTTGAGTGATATTCGGTTTTTCCTGACACCGCCGTCGAACACCAGCGGCAGACGGGTTTCAATGCCCGGCGCGCCGTTGGGAATCTTGTTGAAATTTCCAATGCCCTGCTGCTTGGAATACTTGATCCCCAGGGGCTGCTCGTTGAAGCAGAACGGGCAGTGGTCGGTGGAAATCACCTGAAGATCGTTCGTGCTCAGCCCGCGCCATAGCATGGCCTGGTGATGATGGTCGCGCAAAGGCGGCGTCATCACGTATTTGGCGGGCTCGAATCCGGCTCTCTCATATTCCTCCTGCGTCAGGAACAAATAATGCGGGCAGGTCTCGGCATGGGCGGGAACCCCGCGGTCGCGGGCCTCCGCCACCGCAGCAAGAGCCTCCGCCGCCGAGAGATGCACGATATAGAGGGGCGCCTCGGCCAATTCGGCAAGCCGGATCGCCCTCTGTGTCGCCTCTCCCTCCATCAGGCTGGGCCTCGTGCTCGCGTGATATTTCGGCAAGGTGTGGCCGGCAGCCAGCGCTTCTTCGATAAGAACCTGGATGACCGGTCCGTTCTCGGCATGCACGCAGGTCAGTGCGCCATTGTCGCGAGCCACCCTCATTGCCTTGAACAGGCTTCCGTCATCCACCATCAGCACGCCGGGGTAGGCGAGGAACAGCTTGAAGCTCGACACGCCCTCATGATGGATCATCGCCCTCATGTCCGCGAGCGTCTGGTCGGTGACGCGCGTGAGAATCAGATGCGCCGCAACGTCGATACAGGCCGAGGCGGCGCGCCCGTGCCAGTCTGCCAGCGCCTCGGGCAGCGCGCGTCCGTTCTGATTGGCGAAATCGACGAGAGTGGTCGTGCCGCCGAATGCCGCCGCTTTGGTTCCGCTGCCGAACGTGTCGGCCGTTCGCGCCACGCCGAAGTCCCAGTCGAGATGCGTGTGCACGTCGACACCGCCAGGCAGGACGAGCAGGCCCGAGGCATCATGCACGCGCACGTCGGCTCCCACCTGTATATCGACGCCAATCGTATGGACGCGGCCGCCCTCGCAGAGAATATCCGCGGCATAATCATCGACGG
The DNA here is from genome assembly GCA_035265265.1 of Aestuariivirgaceae bacterium. GTDB lineage: Bacteria > Pseudomonadota > Alphaproteobacteria > Rhizobiales > Aestuariivirgaceae > DATBLQ01. Next base: position 7,234 of record DATFOT010000485.1, read on the forward strand.
CAGTAACGATACGCCCGTTCTTTATGAGCACGGTCATGGATGCACGCGCGAGCCGACACGGGATCGTATAAGGCTCTATTGTCAGCGTCAATTGCGGGGCGCATCGGCGAGCCCCTTGGTACCCTCGGAACGCTATGCTTATATTTCGGCGTCGCGGCCGGAAGATGAGGAGAGGAGAGGAAGCATGGCAAAGGAAATTTTCGTTGCCTATGGTATCGACGTCGATGCTGTGGCGGGTTGGCTGGGGTCCTATGGCGGCGAAGACTCACCCTGCGACATCTCTCGCGGCCTGTTCGCCGGCGAAGTTGG
>DATFOT010000486.1:0-5207 GCA_035265265.1 Aestuariivirgaceae bacterium
TTTGAGCAGGATGTGGCCGTTATAGTGGAAATCCCCGATCAGCGGCACTTTGAGATCCATTGCCATGAGCCGGTCACGGATATGCGGCACCGCCGCTGCCGCTTCCGGCCGGTCGACCGTGATGCGCACGAGCTCCGACCCCGCCTGATGAAGCTCCCCAATTTGCTTGGCAGTACCTTCGACATCGGCTGTGTCGGTGTTCGTCATCGACTGGACGGCGACCGGTGCGCCGCCACCGACGGTGACGTTGCCCACTCTTACACCGATCGATTTCCGACGTTGTTTGGCAGCCGAAAACGCCATGCTACCCTCACAGGTTGCTGAATTGGTTGTTCTCTAGTCCGTTGCGACCCTTGGCGCAATGCCAATCCCTCCATATGCTTAGACCGGCAAACGCCAAGGAGGCAACCAATGGCAAAGACAACGAAAAAGGCCGTGAAGAAACCGGCCGCAAAGCGCTCGGCAGGGAGGAAGGACCTTACCCGGGTCGATCCTGGCCCGCGCATGAGCGATGCGATTATCCATGAGGGGCGCATATTCCTGGCGGGTCAGGTAGCCGAGCGCAGCCGCGGACGATCGGTTCGCGAGCAGACAGCGGAAATTTTGGCAGAGATCGATCAGGTGCTGAAAAAGGCCGGCACCGACAAGACCCGTATCATCACCGCCAACATATGGCTCTCGGATATATCCACCTTCGGCGAGATGAATGCAGTTTGGGATGCCTGGGTGGTGCCCGGACGCACGCCCGCCCGCGCGACTGTTGAATCCAAGCTTGCCGCGCCCGAATATAAGGTGGAAATCATGGTTACGGCTGCGCTCTAGCATCCGTCTCGAATTGAGGAAACTCTAGCTCAAGGAGTACGACGACATGGCCGCTCCGAATGTTCTCCGCAAGACCGCCGATGACATGATTATGGTCGAGCATCTGCCGTTCGATGCCGACGGCGGTATTGCCTCGAGGGCGCGGATAGGACTGATCGTTCTCGCCACCGACTATACGATCGAGCATGAGTGGCGCCGGATAATGTCGGATCTAGAGGGTGTCGCGCTTTACGAAAGCCGGATTTTCAACGACAGCCGCATCACGCCGGAAACCCTGCGCGCGATGGAGCCGCGCATCGCCGATGCGGCAGGCGTCATACTGCCCGGCGACGATCTCGATGTGGTCGCCTATGGCTGCACCTCGGCATCCATGGCGATCGGGGAGGAGAAGGTCTTCGAGAATATCCGCTCGGTGCGGCCAGGCGTTCGCTGCACCACGCCGATCACCGCGGCCTTCGCCGCTTTCCGTGCCTTTGGTGCCAGGCGCATTGGCGTGCTGACTCCCTATCGTGCCGATGTGAACCGGATCGTTGCAGATTATATTCGGGCCCGCGGATTTGACGTGCCTGTGTTCGGTTCCTTCAACGAGGAGAACGATGCGAAAGTGGCACGCATTTCACCTGCCGCCATCAAGGCCGGCATCGACGCAATCAGGCAGCGCGCCCCGGTTGATGCCGTGTTCGTGTCCTGCACCAGCGTGCGCCTCGCCGAAGCCGCTGCCGACATCGAGAACGACATCGGCCTGCCGGTGACCTCGTCGAACCACGCGATGGCATGGCATGCGTTGCGTCTTGCCGGAGTGGAAGACCGCCTGCCGCAGTTCGGCAGGCTGTTCACCCTGCCGGCGACGGCTTGATCAGCGCCGCCGCTGCGCCACCGCTTCTGCCATGATGCAGAGTATTTCCCACATCACATTGGCGCCGTTATACGCCGTATAGCCGGATGGGTCGAACGGCGGTGACACTTCGACCATGTCGGCCCCGACGATGTTGAGCCCGCGCATGAGCCTCAGCATGAAGATCGCTTCGCGATTGGTGAAGCCTCCGACTTCCGGCGTGCCCGTCCCAGGCGCGTAGGAAGGGTCCAGGGCATCGATGTCGAAGCTCACATAGGTTGGCTGATCGCCAACGACCCCGCGGGCAATCTCCATCGTCTTCTCGATGCCGAGCTTGGCGAACTCTTCGATCTCGATGATCCTGACGCCTGCTGCCGCGGCGAAATCGCGGTCTTCATAATCATACATCGAGCCGCGAATGCCGATTTGCACCGTTCGCTTCGGATCGAGCACCCCATCTTCGATAGCGCGCCGGAAGGGCGTGCCGTGGGTGATCTTGAAGCCGCCGAAATAGCTGTCGAACAAATCCGTATGCGCATCGAAATGAATCATGCCCACCGCGGCCTCGCGCCCGACCGCCTTCAGAATGGGATAGGATATGAGGTGATCGCCGCCGGCTGAAAGCGGCCTGATCCCGGTGGAGACGACTTCTCCGTAGAAACGCTCGATCCGTTTGACCGAATCCTTGACATCGGCCGGATTGACATCCGCATCGCCCAGATCCGCGACATTGGCAAAATCATAGGGGCAGATTTTAAGCGCCGGATTCACCCGCCGGATCATCTGCGACATTTCCCTGATCTGCCGCGGTCCGTGACGCGGCCCCGGCCGGTTTGTCGTGCCTCCGTCGAAGGGAACACCGATGAGCCCGATCTCGACGCCCTTCGCTTTGTTCAAGGCCACATGCGGCAGGCGCATGAATGTTGCGATCCCGGCGAAACGCGGCGTAACGAGCCCCGAGAGCGGCTGGTTGAACGTCCGCTCGCTGTTCTCCTTGTCCATCTGACCTCCCTCGTTTTCCGTACTATTTCGCGTCCGCCATTTCTCCGCAACAGGACAATGCCCGCCGCCCGTTCCCTTCCCCGTCAAAAGCTGCTTAGATGCCCCACCTGACCCGGCACACCCCGGGGCTTGAATCCAAATAGCCTTTGTAACCAGGGAGGTTAGTTCATGAAACGCTACAAGGTTTTCGTAGCGGCGCTGATCGGCGCTTCGATGCTCGCCATGGGTGCAGCCCAGGCCAAGACGCTTGTTTATTGCTCGGAAGGTTCTCCGGAAGGTTTCGATCCGGCTTTGTATACGGCCGGCACCACGTTCAACGCGTCCTCCCGTCCCGTCTATAACCGCCTCACCGAGTTCGATCGCGGCACCACCAATGTGATACCCGGTCTCGCCGAGAGCTGGGATGTCTCCCCCGATGCGCTCGAATACACTTTTCATCTGCGCAAGGGCGTGAAGTTCCAGGCCACCGACTATTTCAAACCGACGCGCGACTTCAACGCCGACGACGTCGTCTTCACCTTCGAGCGCCAGTGGAAGAAGGATCATCCGTGGAATCAGTACACGGCCGGAACGGCTTATGAATATTTCGACGGCATGTCGATGCCCGACCTCCTCAAGGAGATCGTCAAGGTCGACGACAATACCGTGAAATTTGTTTTGAACCGCCCCGAAGCCCCGATGCTCGCCAATCTGGCCATGGACTTCGCCTCGATCATGTCCAAGGAATATGCCGACAAGCTCGATGCCGATGGCAAGAAGGAAATGCTCAACCAGCAGCCGGTCGGCACCGGCCCCTTCCAATATGTCGATTACCAGAAGGATGCCGTCATTCGTTTCAAGGCCAATCCGGATTACTGGAACGGCAAGCAGGCGATCGACGACCTGGTCTTCGCAATCACCATCGATGCTGCGGTTCGCCAGCAGAAGCTGAAGGCTGGCGAGTGCCATGTGGCGCCCTATCCCAATCCCGCCGACCTCGCGGATCTGAAAGCTGATCCAAATCTGCAGGTCATGGAGCAGGAAGGCTTGAACGTCGGCTATCTCGCCTACAACACCACCCAGCCGCCCTTCGACAAGGTCGAGGTGCGCAACGCCCTGAACATGGCGATCAATAAGCAGGCGATCATGGACGCAGTGTTCCAGGGCGCCGGGCAGATTGCCAAGAATCCGATACCCCCGACGATGTGGTCGTACAACGACGAGGTCCAGGACGACCCTTATGATCCCGACGCCGCGAAGAAGGCCCTCGAGGCAGCGGGCGTCAAGGATCTGAAGATGAAGATCTGGGCGATGCCGGTGCAGCGTCCCTACAACCCCAATGCCCGCCGCATGGCCGAGCTGATCCAGGCGGATTTCGCCAAGATTGGCGTGACCGCGGAGATCCTCTCCTATGAATGGGCGGAATATCTCAAGCTGTCCAAGGAGAAGGACCGCGACGGTGCCGTGCTTCTCGGCTGGACCGGCGACAATGGCGATCCCGACAACTTCCTGGCGGTGCTTCTTGGCTGCGATGCCGTTGGCAACAACAATCGCGCCATGTGGTGCAACAAGGAGTTCGACGAACTGATCCAGAAGGCCAAGACGCTGCCGAACAACGACCAGCGTGAGCCGCTCTACAAGGATGCGCAAGTCGTCTTCAAGCGCGAGGCGCCCTGGGCCACGATTGCACATTCGGTCGTCTTCATGCCGATGTCCAAGAAGGTGACGGGCTATAAGATGGATCCCTTGGGGTCCCATAGGTTCGACGGCGTAGATATCGCCGAGTAACCGCTATGAAGGCCCGGCCGCCCGACATGGCAGGCCGGGCTTTCGGCACCTCGCAGGGCCACCCCTCCTTGGTCGACAGGAGGACTGACGATTAGATGCTGCGTTTTCTTCTGATCCGCCTGCTGCTGCTCGTCCCGACCTTTATCGGCATCACCATTGCGGCCTTCAGCTTCATAAGACTGCTGCCCGGCGATCCGATCCTGGTCATGGCCGGCGAGCGCTCCGTCGCACCCGAACGTCACGCCGAGCTGATGCGGCAGTTCGGCTTCGACCGCCCGCTGTGGCAGCAATATCTCGAATATTTCGGCAATGCCCTGTCGGGAGACCTCGGCCGGTCGCTGGTCACCAAACGGCCGGTGTTCGACGAATTCATGACTCTGTTCCCTGCCACCCTCGAACTGTCGATCTGCGCAATGCTTTTTGCAATTTTCCTCGGCATACCGGCCGGCAGCATCGCGGCGGTGAAGCGCGGCTCGCCTTGGGATCACTTCGTGATGGGCTCCGCGCTGGTCGGCTTCTCGATGCCGATCTTCTGGTGGGGACTGCTGCTGATCATCTTCTTCTCGGGCATGCTTCACTGGACGCCGGTGTCGGGCCGAATTTCCCTCATGTATTTTTTTCAGCCGGTCACCGGACTGATGCTGATCGATAGTCTTCTTTCGGGTCAGAAGGGAGCGTTCACTTCTGCTCTCTCGCATCTGATCCTGCCGACGATCGTGCTTGGAACCATTCCTCTCGCCGTCATAGCGCGCCAGACGCGCTCGGCGATGCTCGAGGTCTT
>DATFOT010000487.1:0-11170 GCA_035265265.1 Aestuariivirgaceae bacterium
AAATCTGCCATAAAACGTATCTCCGGTCTTAGCCATGTCGACCAGCAGCGCCGGAGGGCGGTAGCGATCGCCGTATTTGCGCTGGTAAGTCCGGCACTTGGCCAGGAAGGCCTTGCTTCCCATGGTATCAATATAGGACAGCGGACCTCCGGTGAAAGGGGCAAAGCCGAAACCCAGAATGGCACCGATATCGGCTTCGCGGACGTCGGTCAGCACGCCTTCGTCGAAACAGCGGACGGTCTCAAGTGCCTGGATCAGCAGCAGGCGCTCCTTGATCTCATCAAAGGAGAAGGCGGAAGCATCCTTAGGCGGCAATATTTCCGTCAAACCCGGCCAAAGGCGTTTTTTCTGGCCCGCCGGATAATCATAAAAGCCTTTTCCGTTCTTGCGGCCAAAGCGCCCGCGCTTTTCAACCATTTCCTCCATCAACCGGTCGATAGCGCCAGGTTGATAGGCATCACCCAGGTCGGCCCTGGTTGCCTGGAGAATTTTCAGCGACAGGTCGAGCGCCACTTCATCGGCGAGCGCCAGCGGCCCAACCGGCATGCCGGCCGCCTTGCCGGCATTTTCAAGAAGCGCGGCGGGCACGCCCTCCTCGAGCATATAGATGCCCTCCTTCTTGTGAGTCATGACGACCCGCGAGGTGAAGAAACCGCGCGAGTCGTTGACGATAATGGGCGTCTTGCCGATCTGGCGAACGAAGTCGAAGGCGCGCGCCAGGGTTTCATCCGAGGTTCTGTCTCCCCGGATGATCTCGACGAGCTGCATCCGGTCGACGGGGGAGAAAAAATGAATGCCGAGGAAATGTTCCGGACGCTGCAGACTGGCGGCGAGCCCGGAGATCGGCAGCGTGGAGGTGTTGGAGGCGAGAATGCCGTTTGCCGGAAGCGCGCCTTCCATCTTGGGCAAAACATCCGATTTCAGTTCACGATTTTCGAATACTGCCTCGATCAGCAGATCCGCGCCGGCGAGTGCGGTGTAGTCGGCGGCGGGCTTGATCAGAGACAACGTCGATGTTCTGTCCGCCTCGGTGATGCGCCCCTTCGCCAATTCGCGGGCAAGAACCGATTCCGCGTGGGCTTTGCCTTCCTCGGCGTTCGCGAGATCGCGGTCGATGAGCGTAACTTCGATGCCTGCACGTGCGGCCACATAGGCAATGCCGGCGCCCATGAAGCCCGAACCCACTATTCCGAGCTTCCCTGCCCTCGTTTGCGAAACGCCCGCGGGACGGCGGGCACCCTTGCCGATCTCCTGCATGGAAACAAAGAGCGAGCGGATCATATTGCGGGCCTGGGAGCCCATGAGCAGCTTGGTGAAATGGCGTGCTTCGATGCGGAGCGCGGCATCGAAGGATTTCACCGAAAGTCCCTCGTAGACGCATTTTAAAATCGCGCGCTGAGCATCGTAATTGTCGAAGGTTTCCTTGCGATAGAGCGCATTGGCCGCCGGCCACATCTGCATTCCCTGCGCGCCATAGGGCGGACCACCCGGAATCTTGAATCCCTTCTCGTCCCAAGGCTGCACGGCTTTGCCGCCAGACAGGATCCAGCGCTTCGCCTTATCGACCAGTTCGCCGGCGGGAGCGATCTCGTCTATGACGCCGAGCTTCAAGGCCTGGGCAGGGTCGATATGGCGGCCGGTCAGCATCAGCTCCAGTGCCGCCTCTGCACCGGCCAGACGAGGAAGGCGCTGCGTGCCGCCTGCACCGGGTAGAAGCCCGACCTTTACTTCCGGCTGTCCGATCTTTGCGGAGGGATCGTCGGCGGCGATGCGGCGATGGCAGGAGAGGCAGAGTTCGAGGCCGCCACCAAGCGCTGTTCCGGTGATGGCGGCAACTAGGGGCTTGCCGCAGGTTTCAAGCGCGCGAAACACGTGAGAGAAACGGCCGGCCTCGGCCATCAGAGAACGGATGCGCGCCTCATCAAAATCCGCCTTGGCTGCTTCGGCGAAATGTCCAGCAAAGGATTGCAGCCATTTCAGATCGGCACCAGCGCAGAATGAAGCCTTGCCCGATGCAAGCACCGCGCCGCGGATCGCCTTATCGTCCTTGAGGCGGGCGGCAATTTCGGCGATTTCTTCCAATACGGCAAAATCGATGACGTTCATCGACCGGCCAGGCATATTCCAGGTGGCGAGCGCAATGCCGTCTGCATCGATCGCGAAGTCGAAGTTCTTCATTTGTCAGACGCGTTCGATAATCGTTGCCGTTCCCATGCCGGCGCCGATGCAAAGGGTAATGAGCGCCGTGTTCAGGTCGCGGCGCTCGAGCTCATCGAGCACGGTGCCGAAAATCATGGCCCCGGTCGCGCCGAGCGGATGACCCATGGCAATGGCACCACCGGCAACATTGAGTTTGGCGGGGTCGATGTCGAGCAGCTGGCGATAGAGCAGAACCATGGATGCGAAGGCTTCGTTCACCTCGAAGAGATCGATGTCCGCGAGGGTCATGCGGGCCCGCTTAAGAACCTTGCGCGTCACATCGGCAGGACCCGTCAGCATGATCGAAGGCTCAGAACCGATATTGGCAAAGCTCCTGATACGGGCGCGCGGCTTCAATCCCGCCTTTTTGCCGGCGGCCTTGCTGCCGAGGAGCACTGCGGCCGCACCATCGACAATGCCGGACGAGTTGCCGGCGTGATGCACGTGCTTGACGGACTCCAGCTCGGGATAGCGCTGGACGGCAACAGCATCGAAACCGTAGCTCTCCCCCCATTCAGTGAAGGCCGGCTTGAGGCTTGCCAGGCTCTGCATTGTGGTTTCCGGCCGCATGTGCTCATCGCGATCCAGGATGGGCAAGCCATTGACGTCCTTCACCGGAACGACGGAACGGACAAAAGCACCGCTCTGCCAGGAGCGAGCGGCGCGCGCCTGGCTTTCGACGGCATAGGCGTCGACATCGTCGCGCGAAAAACCGTATTTCGTGGCAATGAGATCGGCAGAGATGCCCTGGGGCAGATAATAGCTCTTGAGCGCAATCGAGGGATCGACCGGCCAGGCGCCGCCCGAGGCGCCAAGGCCGATGCGGCTCATGGATTCGACCCCGCCTCCGATCGCCATGTCGTGCATGCCGGATTTGATCTCGGCGGCGGCAAAATTTATGGCGTCGAGGCCCGATGCGCAGAAACGATGAACCTGAATGCCGGCCACGGTCTGAGCATAATCGGCATTGAGGACGGCGGTGCGGGCGATATTGGCACCAGCTTCGCCGACCGGATCGACGCAGCCGAGGACCACATCATCGACCAGGCGCGTATCCAGTTCGTTGCGGTCGCGGATGGCACGAAGCGCCTGGGTGGCAAGTTCCAGCGCGGTGACCTCGTGGAGGGCCCCGTCGGGCTTGCCGCGGCCGCGCGGGGTGCGCAGGTGATCGTAAACAAAACTGTCCGGCATCGGACTACTCCTTAAAGGCTTCTGGCGATGAGCAGCTTCATGATCTCATTGGTTCCGCCGTAAATCCGCTCCACGCGCGCATCGCGGAACATGCGTGCGATGGGATATTCATTCATATAGCCATAGCCGCCATGAAGTTGCAGACAACGGTCGATGATCCGGCATTGGAGATCGGTCATCCAATATTTCGCCATGGAAGCTGTGGCGGTATCAAGAGCCTTGTCGAGATGGCGCGCTATGCAGTGGTCGACGAATACCCTGCCGATGGTCGCTTCGGTTTTGCATTCAGCCAGCTCGAACTGGGTGTTCTGAAATTCCATGATCGGCTTGCCGAAGGCGGTGCGCGACTTCACATAATCGATGGTGACATCGAGAGCGCTCTCGATCCGGCCAACGGCATGGAGGGCGATGAGCAGGCGCTCCTGGGGAAGCTGGTCCATGAGCATGAAGAAGCCCTGTCCCTCCTCAGTGCCGAGGAGGCTCGATGCCGGCACCTCGACCTGATCGAAGAACAATTCCGACGTGTCATTGGCTTTGAGCCCGATCTTGTCGAGATTGCGCCCGCGGCGAAATCCTTCCACGGCTTCGGTTTCGACGACGAACAGCGAAATGCCCTTGGCGCCCAGGGCGGGGTCGGTCTTGGCTACGACAATGACAAGATTGGCGAGCTGGCCATTGGTGATGAAGGTTTTCTGGCCGTTCAGGACATAACCGTTGCCTTTGCGGGTGGCGGTGGTGCGGATGCCCTGAAGATCAGAGCCCGCAGCAGGCTCGCTCATCGCGATCGCGCCGATCAGTTCGCTCGTCGCCATTCCGGGCAGCCATCGGCGCTTCTGCTCTTCCGAGCCGTAATTCAGGATGTAGGGGGCGACGATGGCATTGTGCAGGGGAATTCCCAACCCGGAGACTCCGGCACGATTGGCCTCGATGGCAATGACGGCCTCATGGGCGAAAGTCCCACCGGCGCCACCGTATTGTTCAGGCATCGATGCGCACAGCAGGCCCGCTGTACCTGCCTTCTGCCAGATCTCGCGGTCAACACAGCCTTGCTGTTCCCAGCGCTCGTAATGGGGCAGGCATTCCTTAAGGAAGAACTGCCGGCAGCTCGCTACCAGCAGTTGGAGTTCCTCGTTCATCCATGCAGGGGTCGGCAACATTGGGGCTCCCTGCCTTCAGGCTCACTCACTGATCGTTGGCCGCTCGCGGGCGCTCTATTTGACGTTCACGTAACATGCCGTCCACGATCTCGCAAGTCCGCTCCAGGTCGCCGATGGCTTCTTCGAGTTCAACGCGCTGCTTGCGCAATGCCTCCAGCCGCTCGCGCATCTTAACCGAGGCAACTTTCAGCTGAGTAACCTGGCCATCGCGGAGATTATAGAGATCCAGCATCTCCTTGATCTCCTCAAGCGCGAAGCCAACCCTCTTGCCACGCAGGATCAATTGGAGGCGGGCGCGGTCACGATAGGAAAACAGCCGGGTCCAGCCGCGCCGGGCCGGGGAAAGGAGTCCCTTCTGCTCATAGAAGCGCAAGGTACGCGGCGTGACGTTGAACTCCCGGCACAGCTCGGTGATGGAATAGGTACGTTCGCGGCTTGGCCGCTCATCTTTTGCTGCTGTCATCATGGCTCTCTCTGATGGCTTTGGCGCCCTTGATGGCTGCCGTTTGGACAGCAATATGACGTCTAGGTAAGCCGATTTCCAGTGGCTGCGTCAGGCTGCCTCAGAGCACGAAAAATGCCACCGGCAAAAGGGGATACATTCGGAAAATTCCGCAAGGCTCACCGGTGCTTAACTGAGTTTTAACCAGAAACATTAACCTTCAGAGTATTCGCTCCTTCGATCGGACCGGCCTCCTGAGCCGGGCGGGGCCCATAGAGGATCATATGAAGTCCGGCATTCCCTGGAGCGTCAAAGGTATCGAGCCGGATGTGCGGGAAGCAGCCAAGGACGCGGCGCGGCGCTCAGGGCTGACGCTTGGAGAATGGCTGAATGCAGCCATTATAGAGAGGGCGGAAACCAAGCCTGTTCAGCCGTCGCGGTTCATTCATCCGCGCGTGCGGGAACGTCTGGATTCGATCACCGACGAGTTGGCGATGATGACGGCGGAGCGGCCGCTAGGCACGCACGCCCGCCATGTCGAGACCCTCGCGCCACAGAGTGAATTCCGGATCGACTATAATGCGGTGGTCGACCGGATCGAAAACAGCGAGCGCTATGTCAGCGAGGCGCTGGCGTCGGTGAACGACAGGGTGCAAAGCCTGAAGCAGCAGATCGCAGAGCTGGCCGGAGCAGCGACAAGGGTCAGCGACGATGAAGGCTATATGGCGCTCGAGGCCGCCCTGCGTAACATCGTGGGCCATATAGAAATATCAGAACGCCGCACGCATGAAGCCTTGAGATCGATAGAGGACCAGGTGGCGGTGCTGTCACGCGCCGAGCCCGCGGAACCAGGTTTTCCCCGGAACGAGGTCGAAGGACGTTTTCAGCAGGCTGAAAGGCAGATTGCGGAGCTTGCCGGCAGCCTCGATGCGCTTGCAAAAGATCGCAGCCGGGCAAATCAAGATGCGCTTCAGCAGTCCCTGGCCAAGCTGGCCGATCGTATCGAATGGGTCCATCGAACCGCAGACACCACGGCGCAGCGCGCCCGCGATGGAGCCATCGCCTCGACGCAAAGCGAGCTTGGCAAGCTCGAGGAACAAATACGATCATTGGCAGCGATCGCGCAATCCTCGGCAAAAAACTCCAGCGCCTCACAGGCCGAGATCGCCCGCCTCAGGGCCGACATCGAAAGCCTCAATCAGCGCATCGATGATATTCGCACCGAGGCCGCCGCGGAGAGGGATCTGCATTCGGTAAGGCTCACGATCGAGCAATTGTCTACCCGCGTGGCGCAGCTGCCGGAGCAGCGGTCGTTCGGCGATCTCGATCGCCGCGTGAGCGAACTCAGCGAGCGCCTGGCTGAACTCCGCCCGCCGGACGAGGTGCTGCCGCACATCACCGATATCGAGCAGCGGGTGTATGAACTCGAGGGCCGGCTCGCAGAGGCGATCGGCAGCGGTCCGGCCGGGCTCGATGTGGTGCAACAGCAGATCGACCAGGTGAATGCGCGGCTCGGCGCAACCGAAGACCGCATGTCCGCCATCGCCGCGATCGAGCGGTCCATCAGCCAGCTATTCAGGGCGCTCGAGGACCATCGCGACGATGCGCATGGCATCGCCGAGGACGCAGCCCGGCGCGTGGCGGCGGAATTTATCCAGCGCGAAGAAGCCCAGCCGGCTGGACCATCGCCGGAACTCGTGGCGCTCGAGGAAGCACTGGCCGCGGTAAGGGATCATGCGGCACAATCGGACCAGCAGACGCAGGAGACGCTCCAAGCTGTCCATGAGACGCTGGAGGAAATCGTCAACAAGCTCGCTGATCTCGAGGCGGGGCAGCAGGCATTCTTGGACGACCGACTTGAAGCAGCAGCGGTCTCCGCGGCAAGCCACGCACTGGCGCCCGGCGGGGAAATCGGCAGGGCCGGGACCGCATCAGAGGCGCCGGCATGGCAGAGTGCCGTCCAGCATCTTGCAGGCCAACAGCGAGCCTCCACCGATGGAAGGCCGCAAGCAGCGCAGGCAGAGCCCGAGCCAGGGCAGAGCGGTGCGATGGATTTCTTCATCGAGCCGCAGGCCGGCATCGTCGAATTCCAGAACCCCGATGCGCCGCAGCACAGCCATGCGCCCGCAAGCGATGACGACTATATTGCGGCGGCACGGCGGGCGGCACAGGCGGCTGCTCAGGGGGCGCGGCTCGGCATGGGCAAGCTGCCCTATGGGGAGCAGAACGGGACGAAGCTCGCCACAAAAGCGCGGAGTGGATTCTCCTTCTCGCTGCTGCGCCGGGCACCCGCCCTGAAACCCCGGCATCGGCCAGGCGTTTCTGAGTCCGTTGCGGTTGCAGCGGATACCGCGGCAATGCCTCAGGACCGCGGACGCAAGCGCCTGCTCCTCGCCGCGCTCCTGCTTCTCGCGGCCGTCTCCGGCGTGGCGTTGCGTAACAGCTTCAACGAGCCAGCACCGACCTCGCATCAGAGCGAACCTGCAAAATCATCGCCGCGTGCGGGGGCAGGCAAGGGTGCAGCGCTTCAGGGTGACCCGCTTTCGTCATTCATCGACCCCTTGGCGACGGGATCGCTGGGAAAAGACGTGCAAAGGGCAATCACCGAGCACCGCAAGCCGGATATCGACGTTTTGCTGGCAGACGCGGCGCCACTGGCCGCCGCCATCGCGCCTGAATCGATCCGGCTCGCCGCGATGAGTGGCGATGCCGAAGCACAGTTCGTCATCGGCGGGCGTTTTCTCGAGGGCACCGGTGTCGCTCAGGACTTCGCACAGGCGGCGAAATGGTATCACCGGGCGGCGCTGCAGGGCCTGGCTCCTGCGCAATACCGGCTGGCAACACTTTTCGAGCGCGGGAGCGGCGTGCAGCAGGACAAGCGGGAAGCGCGCACCTGGTATCAACGGGCGGCGCTGAAAGGCAATGTCAGGGCGATGCATAATCTCGGCGTGCTGCTTGCCGGACTAACTCCGCCGGACTACGCCCATGCCGCGCACTGGTTCAAGCAAGCAGCCGAACATGGCGTTCAGGACAGCCAGTATAACTTGGCCCTTCTCGAGGAGCGCGGCCTCGGCTTAAGCCAGGATGCGAGCGAAGCCTATTTCTGGTTTTCCGTCGCCGCAGAAACAGGCGACAAAGACGCAAAGAGCAGAGCGCAGCTCCTCGAAGTGTCGCTGCCTCTGGCGCTCAAGAGCACCGTCCGGCAAAGATTGAAGATGTTCAAGCCGAAATCGCCTGATAAGTCGGCCAATGTTGTGCCGCTAAGCGACCAATGGACGGCGGGAGAGCAGTCACCGGGCCTGATGTAGTCACTTCAGCACGGCAGAGGAAAAGCTGTAAATCGCCGAACGGCCGATCATCCAGGCCGTGAACGCCTGCTCCGAAAAGAGCGAGGATATTTCAGGTGCGCGCACGTCCAGCCCGCCGGTGTAAGCACCGAAGGCGGGCATGATCAGCCTCGAGCGATCGGCGACGAAACTGCGGGAGGTCAGGCGGCGGCCGCGCCGCACGATAGAGGCGATGGGGTGATAATGTCCGGCGATCTCAAAGGTGCCGGAAAGCACCGGCTCGGGCAGATGTCGCAGAGTGAGGGGACCCAAGGAAACCTCGGCCGCCGTCCTGCCGCCAAGGCCCGCGGGCAGTTTCTGATCGTGGTTGCCGCTTATCCAAATGACCTCCAGGCAATCGGAAAGACTGCGAATGCGTGCCAAATCGACCGCATCGATCCGGTCGCCGGCGCTGCCGTCATGAAAGCTGTCGCCGAGGGCGATCAGCCTTTCGGGCCTCAGCCGATCAATGGCGGCCTCGAGCACAGCGAGAGTGGACCGTGTGTCGAAAGGGGGAATATAGAGCCCGCGGCGCAGGAAGCTCGAGCCCTTCTCGAAGTGCAGATCGGCCACGAGGAGCGAGCGATAGTCGGGAACGTAGAGCGCGCCGGAAAGATCGGGTAGAAGCTCTAGTCCGCCCAAGGCAAGCAAGGCGCAGTGCCGGCTACCCGGCGCCGCGCGCCTCGTCCATGAGGGCTCTTGCAGCTTCCTCGAGAAGTGCATCATTGGCCTCGCCATAAACCGGTTCCCGGCCGATATCCAACATTACAGGCACGGAAAGCGGAGAAATTCTGTCCAGGGCCCGATGAAGGATGTTTCCTTTGATTCGTGCAAGCAGGTCGGCAAGTCTCCTGGCGTCGATAAGGCCTTCCGCAGCGTCCTCCCAGGCGGCGCGGAGAAGGATGTGATCGGGCTGGTGGCTTCTCAAAACATCGAAGATCAGATCGGAGGACACCGTCATCTGGCGACCGGTTTTCTCGCGCGCGATGGAACGCCGCTCGATCAATCCGGCGATGGTGGCACAGGCACGAAACGTGCGCTTCATCAGCATGGATTCGGCTAGCCAGGCATCGAGGTCGTCGCCCAGCATATCCTCGTCGAGAAGCTCGGCAAGGCTCAGGCGGCCGGAAGAGATCAGCAAGTTGAAATCGCGCAGCGCCCAGATGGCGAGCGCGTATTCGCTGGCGACGAAGCCCAGCGGGTGGGCGCCGATGCGGTCGAGCCTCCGCGTCAGCAGCATGCCGAGGGTTTGATGCGCGAGGCGGCCCTCAAAAGGATAGCAGACGAGATAATGGCGATTGCCGCGGGGAAATGTCTCCACCAGCATCTCTTGGGCATGAGGGAGGACCGAGGCATGGCGCTGGAGGGCCAGCCAGTCGCGCACCTGGCGGGGCAGCATTGCCTGTTTGGCGGGATCGGCCAGCATCTCGCGGACGCGCGCGGCAAGAAAGGTCGAGAGGGGAAATTTTCCCCCGAGATAGGACGGGATCGCCGGCTCCGGCGCGCTGGCCCGGGAGACGAATGCCGTCAATTCTTCTACCGATTCCAGCCTCACGATCTCGCCCGCGAACATGAAGGTATCGCCGATCTTCAAAGCGTTGATGAACCACTCCTCAACCTCGCCAAGGAGGCGGCCGAAGGACGTCATGGCCTTGCCGCCGGTGCGCCTCTGTCTGACGAGGCGAACTTTCAGCATCTCCGCCTCGACAATAGTGCCGACGTTGAGGCGATAGCTCTGGGCAAAACGCGGATGGGCGAGGCGGAGCCTGCCATCGGGAAGCGGCTTGAGCTTGGCATAGCGCTCGTAGGACTTCAGCGCATAGCCGCCGGTAGCGACGAAATCGACGGCCTGATCGAATTCCCGGCGCGTGAGGGTGCGATAGGCGAAAGCGCTGCGCACCTCTGCGTAAAGTTGGTCGGGGTGGAATGGCGCCGATACGGCTGTCCCCCAGATATGCTGGGCAAGAACGTCGAGCTTCTTCAGGGTCATCGCCTCGGAATCCTGGAAGCCCTCGCGGACCGCGACGCGGGCGGCCTCGCATTCCAGAACCTCGAAACGATTCGACGGCACCAGCAAGGCGCGCGAAGGTTCATCGAGGCGATGGTTGGAACGGCCGATACGCTGGATGAGACGGCTCGATCCCTTGGGCGCGCCGATATGGATGACGAGATCGACATCACCCCAATCGATGCCGAGATCGAGGGTCGAGGTGCAAACAACCGCCCTGAGCTTTCCCTGCGCCATGGCGGCTTCGACCTTGCGGCGCTGGGCGACGTCGAGGGAGCCATGATGAAGCGCTATGGCAAGCGTCTCTTCGTTCGCGTGCCAAAGCTCCTGGAAAATGACCTCCGCCTGCGAGCGGGTGTTGACGAAAATCAGCGCGAGGCGCGAGGCGCTGATCGCCTCGTAGATCTCGCCGATGGAATAGCGGGCGGAATGGCCCGACCAGGGCACGCGCTCGACGGATTTCAATATGGTAAGCTCCGGCAGCGCGCCTGGCTCGCCCTGAACGAGTTCGGCCCGATGGGGCCCGCCGATTTCAGGCTGCGGCACCAGCCATGCCTGGAGAAGGTCGGGCCTGGCGATAGTCGCCGAGAGACCGATGCGGCGCGCCTCGGGCGCGAGGCTGGCCAGCCGCGCGAGCGCGAGCGAAAGAAGCGCGCCGCGCTTGGAGGCAACGAGCGCGTGCAGCTCGTCGAGAATGAGAATGCGCAGGGAACGGAAGAGACGAGGCGCGTGGGCATCGGCAATCATCAGCGCCAGCTGCTCGGGGGTGATGATGAGAATATCGGGCGGTGCCGAGCGCTGGCGGCGGCGCTTGTGAGCCGGGGTGTCGCCGGTTCGGGTCTCGATT
>DATFOT010000488.1:0-3482 GCA_035265265.1 Aestuariivirgaceae bacterium
GATCGGCCGAGAGCTTTTCGAAGAGACGCAGTAGAGATCCATGAACGTCGCTCCGCATGTGATCGTTATAGGTGCAGGAATCATCGGCGCCTCGGCCGCCTATCACCTCGCCCGCGCAGGCGCCCGGGTTACCGTTCTCGCCCAAAGCCCCGGCGGCGTAGCAACACCCAATAGTTTCTCCTGGATCAATGCGAGCTGGGGCAATGATCCCGCATATTTTCGGCTGCGCCTAGAAAGCATGCAGAGATGGCGGCGGCTCGAGCAGGAGATACCCGGCCTCGGTTTAAGCTGGGGCGGCAGCATCACCTATGATCTCAGCCAAGCGGAGCTCCACCGATATGCGGATGATTTCGGAGCGCGAGGGTATCCTCTCCGGCTCGTCGATGCGGCAGAGATCCGGCAGCTGGCACCAAACCTGGCGAGACCGCCGGATCTCGCGGTTTATGCCGAAGCCGAGGGCGCCCTAGAGCAGGGGATTGCTACCCCGGCTCTGCTGAAGGCGTCGGCCGCTGTTTTCCACCAGACGACCGTGCACGGCCTCGACACAAGAGGTCAGCGGGTGGTGTCTGCGATGACCGGCGAGGGGCCTGTTGCCGGAGATCATTTCGTGCTCGCGGCAGGGATGGGCACCTCGCAGCTTCTGGCAACGGTCGGCGTAAGGCTGGATCTGGACGGCCCGCCAGGACTTATCGTTCACACGAGGCCGCTTCCCCGCCTGTTGCGGCAGTTGATCATCGCTCCCGAGATTCACATAAGGCAGACGCTCGACGGCAAGCTGATCGTCGGTTCGGATTTTGGCGGATCGCCGATCGACAAAGGACCCGCAATAGTGGCTGAAGATTTGTTGAGCCTTCTCCGCTCACAAATCTTGGGCGCAGAAGAGGTGAGCATGGCGCGCTACACGGTCGGTTATCGGCCGACGCCCCGGGATGAGCGTCCCATTGCCGGCCCGGTTCCGGGGATCGACAGGCTCTATGTCGCCGTCATGCATTCAGGGATCACCAATGCTCCTTCGATCGGGGCTGCAGCGGCCGAGGCGATCCTGAAAGGATCAGAAAGTGAATTGATCAAGCCTTATGGCATTGAACGTTTCCTCGGATCGCAGCGAGAATTGCCGTGACCGGCTGATTCCCAGCGGCCGCCAAGGTGAGGTCGCGATCCGTGATCAGCGTATCACCCTGGCGCGCGCTGTCGGCGTTTTCCTTCAGTATGTGACAGATAAGGGTCGCGCCCGGGGGGCATTTCACATGATAGCCGGGGTGGAAGACTACGGCGCTGAGCGAGCCCCGCACTGCGTCTCGCCTGAGGATCAGATTAAAATCGCGCACAGGCCCTGAGACAAGCCTGCCGAAGATGGGCCGGTCTCCTGAAAAACTCCGCGTCTGAAAAGGCTCGAGGAGCGGGATCGACCCGTTCTCTCCCCCGTCCAGAGTCATGCCTGCCCCTTCGATCAACATGATGTCGCGCTCGCAGCCGGGAAAAAGCGAAAAGGGCCCATCGGCCTCCACCTCGGCGATGCTCACGCGCCAAAGAAAATCCGAAAGGGTGGCGTCCTCAGGGTGGATGGCAAGCTCCGTGGTGGTTCCCCCGCCATTCTTCCAGGCCGTTCGCTTATAATCGGCCGGCGCTAAATGCAGCATGTGCGTTTTCAGTGCCCAGTGGCCGTGAGCGGCTCGGCGTGAGCGATGACCCGGCGCACCTGAGGGAGCTTCTTGCGCAGCCGGCTTTCGAGCTCATCAACGGCTTCATGGACGGTTTCGACAGATTGCTCGCCGTTCACGCGGCAATGATAGGTTACGAATACGCCGTGGGCATTGCGCCGGATGCGGATGTTGTGGACGTCGTTCAGGTTGGGAATTTCAGCGGCGAAGCGGCGCAGCCAATGTTCGATCTGGTTGCGATCCTCGGCATTCGCGTCCTCGCCCTGAAGGCCGCTCAACTCCAAAGGCTCGATATGCGTATCGATCTCTGCCTCAGGTCCAAGCTCTTTCCCTAGGGCTGTTTCGAGCGAAGTTGCGACTTCATGAGCATCGGCCAGCCGCATGGCGCCGTCAACCTCGAGGTCGAAACTTACCGACATCTTGTCAGCAACATGCTGGACTGTGAGGTGATGGATCGCAAGCGCGCGCCGACGCGCGGCAAGCATCACCTTGTCGAACACCGTTTCATCATCGAGGGCCACGGGATGGGCGGTGATAGTTATATCGGCTTGCGGAAACGCCTGCCTGATTCGTGTGGCAAGCCGATCCTTTATGTCCACCACTTCGTCGAGAGGCAGGGTGCGGCGGACGTTCACATCAAGGGCGATAAACAGCGCCGCACCCGCCCGCCTGATCCGGCAGCGCCGCATCGCCAGAATGCCGTCCGTCTCACCCGTGAGCCCACGGATGCGCTGCATCGCTCCTTCGGGAGCGGCATCAAGCAGGGTGTTCAGCGTGCGCCCGGCTAGACGAAATCCGGCAAGGCCCACAAATAGTGCCACGACAATGGCAGCCACAGCATCGGCTTGCGGATATCCGAACCATACCGCGGCGAGCCCGATGACGACGACGAGCGAACTCCACATATCGGAGCTGAAGTGCAGCGCATCGGCCTCCAGGGCCTCGCTCGCATGCTTGCGGGCGGCACGGCTCAATACCCGGGCGCGGTTAAAGTCGACGACGATCGACACAAGGATGATGGCCAAGGCCCACCAGACCAAGGTGACGTGCGTTTCGCCGGACATCAGCCGGTGAATTGCTTCCCAAACGATCCATGCCGTGGTGGCGAACAGCAGCCCGGTTTCGATGAGCGCTGCCATGCTTTCGGCCTTGGCATGGCCGTAATGATGGGTCTCATCGGCCGGCTGATCGGCGTAGCTCACGGCAAAATAAGTAATGGCGGTCGCGCCGACATCGAGCAGGCTGTGAACGGCCTCCGACAAGATGCCAAGCGAGCCCGTCACGAGGCCCGCGACGAGCTTGGCCACCGCCAAAGCACTGCTGGCGGCAAGCGAAATCAGGGCGACCTTCTGTTTTTCGGATGCCATAAACCTCAAACCCCTCTTCCCCGTGATTAGGCTTGCCGGAAAGGTGAGGCAAGCCATGTTTGATCCGCATGCGAGGCGTGCCGGGACGGCGGCTTGCACGGCGCAGCCGGGTGGGGCACAGGATAGGAAAATCTCGCATGAGCAGGATTCGGCCAGTGTCATCGACCGCATTTGAGGCTGGCAGAAGCCTCGGACTGCCATCCGAACACCGCCACGGCGCTTTGGCATTTGCCACGCTTTTTGCCCTGGAATCCCTGGCGCGCGCGCTCACCTCCACCGTCATCTCCGTTCAGGCCTTTGATCTCCTGCAGAACAACCAGCGGGTGTCGATGCTGTTTACCATCATCGGCATCGGCGGACTTGCAGCGACATTAGCCATACCGGTTCTTGTCCGGCTCACTGCCAGACGCTGGGTCTACACGGGCGGCATCGTGCTGCTCATGGCGGCAGGGGC
>DATFOT010000489.1:0-2800 GCA_035265265.1 Aestuariivirgaceae bacterium
GCGACAGGCAGCATTGCGATACCCGTCTCCTCGTCAGGCATCGTGTCGCGCATTGCACCAGCCGCGAAGTATTCAAATGCGTCCTCGACGAGGAAGCCCGCGGTATCTTCCAGGGCAAAGTGGTGGTCGAGCGTGGCGCGCAGAAAACCGACGGCAAGCAGTCGAGTCACGCCCTGCTGCTCTCGCCCGCCGCCGAGTTCGATGCCAAGCCCGAGCTTGAGATTTATGCCGATGATGTGGCCTGCGGCCACGGCGCAACCGCCGGCGACCTCGAGGAGGATCATCTCTTCTATCTGCGCTCGCGCGGCATTCCCTTGCCCGAGGCGCGTGCGCTCCTTGTATCGGCTTTCGCCGCTGAGGCATTCGAAGATATCGCCCATGACCAGATTCGCGAGCGGCTTTCCGCTCTCACGGATGCCTGGCTCAGGGAAGGAGTCCGCTGATGGCCGACGGAACAAGCGAGCGCGGGCTCGATCTCGCCAAGGTCAGGGCGGATTTTCCCATTCTCGGCCGGACTATCCATGGCAAGCCGCTGACTTATCTCGACAACGCGGCTTCCGCGCAGAAACCGCGCCAAGTAATCGATGCCATGCGCCAGGCTTATGAGAGCGAATATTCCAACGTCCACCGCGGCCTCTATACGCTGTCGAGCCTGGCGACCCAAAACTTCGAAAATGCGCGCGAAACGGTTCGCCGCTTCCTCAATGCTCGTTCTTCTGCGGAGATCATCTTCACCCGCAACGCCACCGAGGCCATCAACCTTGCCGCCCAGAGTTTCGGCGGCATGGTATTGGGTGAAGGCGATGAGATCGTGCTGTCGATCATGGAGCATCATTCCAACATCGTTCCCTGGCATTTCCACCGGGAGCGCCGAGGCGCGATCATCAGATGGGCGCCGATTGACGATGACGGCAATCTGCCCCTCGATGAGTTTACCAAGCTCTTGGGACCGCGCACCAAGCTCGTCGCCATCACGCAGATGTCCAATGCTCTGGGCACAATCGTGCCGGTGAAAGAGATCATCCGCATCGCCCATGAGCGTGGCATTCCCGTGCTCATCGATGGGAGCCAGGCTGCCGTTCACATGGAAGTGGATGTCAGGGATCTCGACTGTGATTTCTACGCCTTTACCGGCCACAAGACCTATGGTCCGACCGGCATCGGTGTCCTCTATGGCAAGGCGGAGCACCTCAGCCGCATGCCGCCCTATCAGGGGGGCGGCGAGATGATCGGCGAGGTGCAATTGGACTCAATCACCTATGCCGAGCCGCCTCATCGCTTCGAGGCCGGAACGCCGGCGATCGTCCAGGCGATCGGGCTCGGTGCCGCCCTCGACTACATGATGGCAATAGGCCGCCGCAACATCGCCGCCCATGAGGCGGCACTCCTGGATTATGCCACCCGCCGGTTGCAGGAGATCAATAGCCTCACTATCTATGGCAATGCCAAGAGCAGGGGTGCGATACTGTCCTTCATCATGAAGGGCGCCCATCCCCACGATGTCTCAACGGTGATAGACCGTTATGGCGTCGCGGTGCGCGCCGGCACCCACTGCACCCAACCCCTGCTGGCACGTTATGGCTTGACCGCTTCCTGTCGGGCTTCCTTCGCCATGTACAATACGAAGGACGATGTAGATCGGCTGGCCGATGCCTTGATCGCCGCGCAGCGCATGTTTATGTGAGAGCCAGGATGAACGAAGTTCGGCCGATAGAGACATCAGAAGCACCGGTCCCCGCGAGCGCGCTCCCGCAAGACGAGCTGGAGCGGTTGACTACTGCTATCACCGCGGCGCTGAAGACGGTTTACGACCCAGAAATCCCCGTCGACATCTACGAGCTCGGTCTCATTTACAAGGTCGACATCGACGACGATCGCAATGTGACGATCGACATGACGCTCACTGCGCCCGGCTGCCCTGTCGCGGGCGACATGCCGGGATGGGTGGAGAATGCCGTCGCCGCGGTCGAGGGTGTCGGCGGCGTGAAGGTCAATCTAGTATTCGAGCCGCCCTGGGATCATTCGCGTATGTCGGATGAAGCTCGTGTCGCGCTGAACATGTGGTAGAACGAAGGAACAGATCGATGCCTGCCCGGCGACCCTCCCCGAAAGTCATGACGCTCACCGAAGCGGCTGCTGAGCGTGTCCGCGAAATCATGAACCGCAGCGAGCGGCCCGTCATGGGCTTGCGCGTCGGCGTCAAGAACGGCGGCTGCGCCGGCATGGAATACACGATGGAATGGGCCGACCGTCAGGAGAAGCTCGACGAAGTGGTCGAGGACAAGGGCGTCAGACTCTTCATCGATCCCAAGGCCGTGCTGTTTCTCCTCGGCACGCAAATGGATTACCGGGTGGAGAAGCTGAAATCCGGATTCGTGTTCAACAATCCCAACCAGACCTCAGCCTGCGGCTGCGGTGAATCGGTGCAGCTTACGCCGGCAAAACAGCCGGCCTGATCATCGATGGCGCTCAGCGCCGAATATCTGGCCTTCATCAAGGACCAGATGTCTGGATTCGGGCCCGTGTCAATCAAACGGATGTTCGGCGGCGCCGGCGTGTCGCTCGACGATGTGAACTTCGCCATCCATTCTCTATCTGAAGACGGACACGGTGAACGAGCCGGACTTCGCCGCCGAGGATTTGGAGCCTTTCACATTTGAAGGAAGGAACGGCAGGCGCATGCAGACAAGTTACCGCCGAGCGCCCCCGCGGGTCATGGACGATGCCGATGAAATGACGCTCTGGTGCCGCAAGGCATTCGAGGCGGCGCTCCGCGGGCGCAAGTCTAAGAAAAAATCTA
>DATFOT010000490.1:0-11971 GCA_035265265.1 Aestuariivirgaceae bacterium
CCGGCGTTGTTCTCCCTGCTGATGGCGAGAGCGACGCGCATCCCGGCGATGTTCTGCCCGGATAAACTTGGCGAGCTCTACCATCGCGATTGGGTGGTCAGCCCCGATAAACGAGAATTCGCCGGCTGGCAGCCGAAAATCGATTTCTCGACCGGCTTTGCCGTTACGCTAAAATGGTACAAGGAACACGGCTGGCTGCCCGAGGGGACCGGAAATACCGGGCGGGGCCGACAAGAGGGGGCCGTTTACCCATGAGCACGACGGAAGCGACGGAGGCAAGTCGCGCTGAAATATTCGATAGCATCTGCAAACTCCTTTCGCCTTTCAACTACTCAGGGATCGAACTCAGGCCCGATACGGACATTTCGGCTGATCTCAACATAGACTCGGTTACGGTGATGGATTTCGTCATGGAAGTAGAAGATCATTTCGACATCGAGATTCCCCTGAACGTTCTTTCTGAAACCCGGACCATGAGCGACCTCGTCACGGTGGTCGAGGCTGGAATCCGCAGGAGCAGACTCGCATGAAGGACTTGTTCGACAAGCACAAATCCATTGCCGCTCGCTTCGAGCGGATGATGGCCATGGGCACCAATGCGGTGGGGGTTACCAATGAGCGGGTGCTGTCGCCGACACGGGCGGTGATCGACGGCCGCGAGACAATTCTCGCGGGCACGAATAATTACATGGGCATCACCTTCGAGCCGGAGTGCATTGCCGCAGGCAAGAGAGCGCTGGAAGAATTCGGAACCGGCACGACGGGGTCACGCATCGCCAACGGCACATATCACCTGCACCGGCAGCTCGAGCTGGATCTCGCGGCCTTTCTCGGAAGAGAACACTGCATCGTGTTCACCACGGGCTATCAGGCCAATCTCGGCATGCTTGCAGGTCTTGCCGGGCCTAAGGATACAATTTTCCTCGACGCCGATTCTCATTCCTCGATATACGACGGCTGCACGCTTTCCGGCGCGAAGCTGGTGCGGTTCAGGCACAATGATGCCAATGATTTGTCCAAGCGTCTTGGCCGGCTCGAAGGCGAAGAAGGCGGAAGGCTCGTGGTGCTCGAGGGCATTTATTCGATGCTGGGGGACCGGGCGCCGCTTGAGGATTTCGTCGAGGCCAAGAAGCGCCATGGTTTCCAGCTGCTGGTGGATGAAGCGCATTCCTTCGGTGTTCTCGGCACCCATGGCAGGGGGCTGGCCGATGAGGCAGGGCTCGAGGAGGAGGTGGACTTCGTCGTCGGCACATTCTCGAAAAGCATCGGGGCGATCGGGGGCTTCGGCGCGGGAAATCATCCGATGTTCGACACTCTGCGCTACGCCTCGCGGCCTTATATGTTTACTGCCTCGCCATCGCCGTCAACGGTCGCGACCGCCAATGCGGCATTACGAACACTCGCCGCGGAGCCCGAGCGGCGCGTCAAGATCATGAAGAATTCGCATCGGCTGTTCGAAGGATTCAAATCGCTCGGCTTGGACCTCGGCTGCGACACCGTGAGCCCGGTCATCGCCGTAAAATGCCCAGACGAGCCCTCCACCATCATGATGTGGAATGCGCTTCTCACCGGCGGCGTCTATGTGAACATAGCCCTGCCGCCGGGCACGCCCGGCAAGACATGTCTCCTGCGGTGCTCGGTTTCTGCCGCTCATAGCGATGCCGAGATCGATCGCATCATCGCGCTCTTTGGACAGGTGGTGGCGGACACACACTCCCCGCCGATGGCGGTCGGACTCTAGGCCAACTGCGTTCTTGGAGAAGACTCAGCGTACCGTGCCCCGGCGCAAGAGCTTGGGCAGCTGCATGAGCCCGCTCAGCACCGGGTGGCGGCGATGCCACGCTTTCGGCACCAGCTTCTCTCCGGAATGGCGGCCGATCTTCCATGCAAGATAATCAGTGCCGCCTTCGAAAGTGAAGCCGGCCTTGATCAGGCGTGCGACGGACAAGGTTTTACCCATCATCCTGCGGCGCCTCCACTCCAGTTCGGCGCGGCCCGGATCTGGGTCGCCGGCTGACGGGAAAAGCGCCGCGAGATCGGTGAAATAAGACCGACTGGCGTTGGCGATCATGTCGGCGCGCGCTGCCCTCTCGGCGCGCAGCTCCGCCCCATAGCTCGCCTTAAGGCCGCGCGCGAAGATGGCGAGATCGTCGTCGCCCGGCATGGCGAGCCGGCGGCATTCTGCAATCATGGTCGACGCAGCCTGGACGAGAGCGTTGAGCACGATTGATCGGCAGCTGTCGTCGGCGGCAAAGACGAGGCGAGAGGGTTGGGCAAATCTTCCCCAGAAATACGGGTTCCCGGTGTTTGGGTCCATGCGGGCGGCGAAATCCTGAAGCGGCATTATCGAATATTTGCAGCGCAGCACACGCGCCCCGTGGGGGCATTCGGCGTAATAGACGTTGGGCGGCAGGATGCGGCAGGCCAAGCGCGCGAAAAAGCCGGTGCTTACGTGTTCCGGGCCGTGCGTCAGCACATAGAGATCGACTAGGCTTTCGTCCAAGCTGTTATCGCGAATGCAAGAACCGTAAGCGAGCACGGCCGCCACGCCCGGGGCATGCCTTGCGATAATAACCGCGACAATATCGCGGATGCCGGCAGGCACCGGTCTGTCCAATTCGGCGGCAATTCTGCGCGTCGGCTGCGCTGGTCCGTTATTCATGCGGCGATCTAACCTCTGACGTAAACGAATTCGGGACCCGTGTCGATGCGCAGGGGAGCATCGCGCGGGGGTTCGAAAAATTCACCGTCGATCACATAGGGCGTAGGCCCGGAAACCTCCAAAAACCTGGCGCAAAAGCTTGCCGCGCCCCTGGGCATGCGCCGCGTCTCGGAGCCGTAGAGCGCAGGCAATACCCAGCGCCAGATGTGCCTGATCGGGTATGGCAGCGCCGTCGCCCGGATCGGGCCGGTTCTTCCTCCCCAGAAGGGTCGCGCGCCAAGCACCAAGGAATCCAGGGTCGTGGCCAGAAACAAAAGTCCGTCGGGGGAAAATCTCTCGGTACCGTCGGCAGAAACGCGCAGCTCATACTTGCGGGCGATCGAAGACGAAACACCTCGTCCCACCATTCCGGCGAACACGCAGCGGAGGAAGGTCGCGACGATTGCGGTATTCCCCTTCAGTCCAGCACGTAGGATAACGTCCTGACAATAGGCAGTCGCGGTATAAAGCGCACCCGTGCCCATGAACAGTCCGTGACGCGGCCGCCCGTCGGCAGGATTGGCTATGCGCAGCGTAGGCTTCACGACTCTCGGCAGAGCCTTAAGGGCGGACGGGTTATCAAGGAGGCGGGCGATCTCCTCAGGAGCACGGTTCACGCCGAGCTGCGAGGCCGATAAATTCGCAGTTCCATGCGGCAGCAGGATAAGCTTGGGAAGCTGTTCGAACGATGGCCGCTCGACAAGCTCGGTCTGGATGGCGTGTATCGTGCCATCGCCGGAACTGATGGCCAGCGTATCGACGCCGCGGCTGGCCATGCGCGCAAGCAGGGCAGGAAGCTCGGCAAAACATTCAAGGATTGCCAGCTCAACGGCACCCTTGCGCAGGGCGCGCCGCAGCCGTTCGCCCTTGCCTGCTTTCCCTCCGGAACGGGGATTGATGATCAATCCGATGGTCATTTGATGGTCAGCGGCTCGCTCATCCACGAGCTCAATTTACCGCTGCGGGCCCTGGCGGAAAATGCTTGGACCAGTTGGACGGCATGCAAAATGAGACAGATGCCGGTCCAGGCCGCAACTGCGATGAGACCCAAGTCGGGCCTGCTCACGAACAAGGACAGGGTGAGAAGGACAAGATTAGGATTGCGACGTGCGGTGATCTCGCGGAAGTGCGTGTCTATCGGTCTCCAAATGTGAATCTCCATGTCGAGCCATTTTATTGCGATTCCTTCCATCGCGCGCTGCAGCACATAGCCGCCCAAAATAATGCCGATCACCCACCAGAATGTCGATGACGCCCAGCCCACGCCTATCGTCGAAAGCCCGAGCGCCCAAGCAACATACCAGAAAGGCGGGTGAATCAGATCAATGCCATGATCGAACACATCACCCCATTTAGAGGCAGTCAGCGTGGTGCGGGCAAGCTTGCCGTCAACCGTGTCGAGGAAGGTCATCATCCAGGCAGCGATGAGTCCCGGCAGATAGTGCCCATAGAGGAAGCAATAGAAGGCGACGAACACCAGAAGTGCCGCAAGTGCAGTGACTACATTCGGAGTGATGGATGTTTCGGCAAGGGCGCGCGTTACGTGGAACGCCGGGACAGGCCAAAGGCGCTTGGTCACGACGTCGGTTGCGCCCTTGTAGGTGCCCATGAAACTGCGCCATTCGACTTCGGCTTTGTTGGACGCATCGACCAGGAGAGCATAAGGTACTTCACGCTTTCGCAGGTTCTGCCAAAAGGCTGCGTCGAGGTCTTCAGGAGAATGAATGTCAAGGTGGGGCAACACGCGATCCAAGCGCCCCTCGCCAAGAATACCGGCGACGGATATTGCGTCCGACGCCAGAACATGGGCGGCGATGGGCACCTGCCGCCCGGGCGCGCCCGAAGCGAGAATGAAGCTCGAACGCTCAATAAGAATCCGGACGAGCGGCTGATCAAGTACCGCATCCGCCCTCACCATGATGACCGGTGAGGCGCCAAGAGCTGCCTGCTCAGGGTCAAGGACATGATCAATCCCGGCGCGTGCGAACTGAATGACCAGCCGGTCGGCGGTATTTCGGGACCAGAGCCGGACAGACGAATTTCCGACAATGCACAGGGCGGGGCGCACGTCACGAAAGGCTGCCGGCGAGCGGTTCACAGCGCGGCTCAATGATCGGGATGTCTCGTTCACGCGGCTGATTCGACTTGCGATTTCATCATGATCCAGCGTTGTAACCACCGTGCTGAGTGAAGTAAATCGTTAGAGTTCCTCAGCGCGCAGCACCAGGGTCGTGGCCAAAGCCGAGAATGCTATCAACGGCGTCCAGGCAGCCATCCACGCAGGCACTATTCCAGTTTCACCCAAAGTCAGGGTGATACCATCCAAAATAAAGAAGCTGAAGCCGATCGCGACACCGATGGCAAAAAATATGCCGATGCCGCCGCCGCGGCGGAAGTTGCTCGAGAGCGGTACCGCGACCGCCAGCAGCATGAAAGTGGAAAAGAATAGAGTGATGCGCTTGTTCCACCAGGTCTCGTACACATAGGCCGGGCGGATGCCAAAGCCGCGATTTTCGATGAAATAGCTCAAATCCGCCGACGACATTTCCTCGGGGTCTCCAGTGCGGGCGCCGGCAGCGGCAGGACGCATGTCACCGCTGTAGATCAGGCGGTCAACACGGCTCGGTGGTAAATTCGAACGGTAATAGACGATGACGTTGCTCAGTTCCCACCGGCCGTTCCTCAAATCCGCACGCTCGGCGTGAATCTGCTCTCGAAGGAGGCCACTAGGATCACGCCGAAAGAGAGTGACACGGTGGAGAGAGGTCGACTGGGGGTTTGATTCCTGGGCGCGTACGATGTCATTGCCGGCACGCATCCATAATGGATCGTTCTCGCCGAGATTAATACGCTTCTTGCCATAATCACCGATTGCCCATTCGTGCAGTGTCGGCGACACGAGGGGAATAGCCTGGTCGTTGAGGAGGAAGTTCAAGCCACCGCAAAACAAGCCTAGTGGCAGCAGCGCAATGATCAGCCGAAAGTGCGAGACGCCGGCATTCCAGATCGCCGTCATTTCGTTGCGATAGCTCAACTCGCTAAAGGCCAGCAAAATGGCCAGAAGGGAACTGATCGGCAAGAAACTCGACAGTGCAATCGGCAGCTTCAGCAGGAAATAGATGAGAACCGCAGAAAAATTATTGCCCTTGAGCTCGAGAATATCCCGGGCAAAGCTGACCATATCCAGAGTCACGACGAAGATGGAGATGCCGAGCACGATGAGGAAAAAGCGCGCCAGCACCATGCGGGTGATCATCCAACCGAGTATTCTCATGCTTTGCCCGCCCATTGGGGCAGAACGCTCTGGCGAAAAATGCGGAAGAGCCTGGCAATTTCATCAAAGAGCGGTTCAAGGCGGTCCGAACGAACGGTGAAGCAGAGATTCCAAAAACGCCAGCCCGCGAATGTGCATATCAGCAGGAACGGCAGCCAAATAGTCAGGTATGGAGAATACCCGAACTTCTGCGTGAGGAGTGCTCCCTGTTGGATGATTTCGTGCGCCGCAATCAGCAGGGCCACTGCGACGGCAAATCGATAAGCTCGCAACTGCCGGCGCCGGCCAATGGCGAAGGGCAAGGCGAGAAAAGGAAGCATGACGGGAACCAATATATTCACCAACCGGCTATGCAGTTCTCCGGTGATGCTTGCCGGAGTGGCCTTCCCGGAGGGCGCATTTCGGCTGGCGATCAATTCCGGCAATGTCAATTCACGCTCGTCATGGCCGCGCTTACGGGTGAGGCGTTCCTTGATCCCTCCCAGAGGCGTGTCGGCGAAGCCGAAATCGCCCACAATGGCTTTTGGCGGCGGCGCAGCCGAAGCAAGGTCAAGCGGTGAGGGCATCGCGAGTCGATGGCCCTGCTCCAGGTGGAGTATGGGACGTTCACCCGCGGGGTCGGTTATCAGCCGCCCACGTGCGGCAGTAATGGTTTCCGTACCTTTGCCGCCGCGGTCATCGAAGAGAAAAATTTTCCCAAAGCTGCCATCGCGGCGCGACAGCTTGTCGAGAATGAAGGTTCGATCGCCCGCCTGCATGAACACGCCTTCCTCGGCGAGGTAGAACACCTCGACATGGGTCGCTGTAAACAGGAGAGCCCGGTAGGCGTAGCGCGCATGCGGCTGCAGCCAGCCGAATACAGCCAGCGACAGGGAGGCGAATACAACAGATAAACAAACTACCGGCAATAACAGCCGTTGCAGTCCTACACCGGCGGCGAGGAAGGCGTCGATCTCACTGTCGCGCGAGAGCTTGTTGAAACCGAACATCAGCCCCAGAAAAAGCGCCACCGGAATAGCCATGCCAAGATAATGCGGCAGGAGATAGGTAAGAAGCTCGAACACCATGCCCAGGGAATTACGCTTGCCGAGGGTGACATCCAGGAGCCTCACCATGCGTTCAGCGAGCAGCACCAGCATGCCGATGATGATGGCCGTGATAAGAGGCTTGGAAATCTGCCGAAGTATGTAGCGATCGACTACAGACATGGAGAACCTATGACGTTCTGCCCTCAATCGGCCAAAGCGATTTTATCGATGCAAGAATGGCGGCGAAATCGGTCGGGGTGATGGCGGGAGCAGCCTTGAGATCCGGCGGTCCCGGCCAGCCGCGGTCCTCGCAAACTATGCGGTTGAATGTTCGGGTGCCCGAGTAGCGGGGCAAAACGTGGAAGTGAACATTGGGATCGACCATCATCAACATGAGATAGTTGATTTTCTCGAACTTCGAAAACTCGCGCAAGCAGACTTCGATGTCGCGAACCACCGGCGCGAGCTCGGCGAACGCCGATGCATCGAGATCGGAGAAGGCACGCACTTCGGGTTTGGCAATGAGGACCAGCGCACCCAAAGTGACTTGAGCGGGACGCAGAAGCACGCACCATTGCGCATAATCTCGAACGAGAGCGTCGGGATAGCCGAATTTCCTCATGGTCTCATTCATTGTACTCTACCTCCATCATGCGCCGATGCTCCAGGCGCATTGTAGATCGGGTGATCATGCTTCCGGATTTGCCATCCAGAGCGCGGATGACCACATCGGTCAGCCAGGATCGCTCTTGCCTGCGGATGCCGTAAAGATTCCACGCCGCGGTAGTGCCGGCAGCGGGCCAGAGCGAGGCCGAGGGAACACCGAACAGGTGAACGGGCCCGTTTGCCGAAGCCAGCTCGACATGATGATGCTCATGATTGTGGCCGAAAAGCACGAGCTCGGCCCCCTCGGATTCGAGAACGGGCAGCAGCACCGGAGCATCGATCAGCGACTTGCGGGGCGGGCAGAGGCCCGCCAGCGGAGGATGATGAATGAGCAGAACCCGGTAGAATCCGCGACGGCGAGTCTCGGCAAGTGCCGTGCGCAAGGCTTCGATCTGCTGCTCGCCCAGTTTGCCCCAGGCTCTGCCTACACCGGTTGCGATCGCCGAGGACACGCCGATCAAGGCAACGTAGCGCCTCAGCCTGACGAAGGGAAACTGCAAATCCTCAACCCCTGGCGAAACATCAGCGATGCGCATGTCACCCGTGAAGTAGCTGCGCCATTTGCCGACACCCTGCCGCCATGTGCCGGCGATATAAGCATCGTGGTTGCCCGGCACGATGCTTATCCAGCTCGGCGGGCCGAATTGCTCCAGCCAGCGGCAGGCGTTTTCGTATTCGACTGAAAGACCGATGTTCACGAGATCGCCGGTGAGCGCCACATGATCGGGCTTATGTGCCCGGATATCTTCGACTACGAGCTGCAATGCCAGCGGCGTATGAATTTTCCTGCGATTGAGGTGCCAAGACAAATATCCGCTCAGACGCTTGTTGAAGAGCTCGGCAACTCGCGCCCGAGGCAGTGGTCCAAGATGAAGATCCGACAGATGCGCAAGCTGGAACATTCAGATGGCGAGCCACGGTTGACAGCTATAGATTCGGATGCGATTGAAACCGTTCTTACGCGCAACCGTGCCAAAGGTTCAAGCCTCGTGAAAGCGATAATCCTTGGTGCCGGGCAGGGCAAACGGCTGCTGCCGCTGACGACGGACGTTCCCAAGGCCCTGCTGGACGTGGGCGGCAAGACGCTCATCCGGCGACAGATCGACGCGTTGTCGGCCGCGGGCATCAACGAATTCGTCGTGGTCACCGGCTATGGCGCGGAGAAGATGGAGCATGCGCTGGAACTCATCGCCCGCGACCGGCTGATCGAAATCCGCTGCATCTATAATCCGTTCTTCCAGGTCGCAGACAATCTGGCGAGCTGCTGGATGGTTCGGGACGAGATGGAAGGGGAATTCATTCAGATAAACGGCGACAATATCTTCCGTGGCGAACTCGTGGAAGGCCTGCTGAAGAGTGCCATGGGAACGGTGACGGTAGCGATTAATCGCAAGAGCCGATATGACGCCGATGATATGAAAGTGATGCTGGACGGCGAGCGATTGACAGAGATCGGGAAAACTCTGCCCGTTGAGACTGTCGATGCCGAAGCCGTCGGCCTCTATGTCTTTCGAGGAGAGGGAACGGAGAAGTACCGAACAGTGCTGGAGCAGGCAATGAGGGAACCGCAGGGTCTGCGGCAGTGGTTCCCGGCCGCGGTCGGCGTGCTCGCGAAGAACATCGACATCAGCGTGTGCGATGTCGGCCATCATCAATGGTGCGAAGTGGACTTTCCCGCAGACCTTCAGCAGGCTCGACATATGGTCGCCGGTTGGTAATTCAGGCGCCGGCGAGGATGCGCTCAGCCAAATCGAGATCGGACGGCTTGTCGACATCGATGGCACCTTCGGCGAAAGGCATGAGAACCGGTTCGACTTTCAGCCCCAGGGTTCGCGAGGCGGCAGCGAAAGCGGCATCCAGCGTAAGAGCACCGAGCGCATAGCGCAGAAGCGGAACAAGTCCGAATGACTGCACCAGCCGCCATGGCCGTTTGCGGTCGTTTTCGACGCGATGCCAGTGATCCAAGATCTTGCGCGCGGCGGGCGTATTGAAGCCGTAAAGATTGCAGCCCGATACCCGGTCGCGCCCGAACGTCCAAAAAGTGCGACGCGCAGCCGGATAAGCGGAGAGAACCACCTCCGCGGTGGCCAAGCCGACCGTCAGATCCGCACCGGTTGCAGCCGAGCGATCGAGGAATTCAATGATTATTTCCTTGCGCAGCAGAGGATGATCGGCGGTCGTTACGAGCAGGGGCTCGCTCAAGGGTATCGCGCGGATGGCCGCGGCGACGGACAAGGATGCGGAACGATCCGCCGCAACGGGCTTCACACGGTCGAGCAGAGGACCTAGCGCTGGAGCAAGAATCGAGCGGTCCTCAACCGACACCCCGATGCTGCGGAAGCGGTCGGAATCCAGGAGCGCGTCTATGACACGCTGCAACATGGGCTTGCCGGCAACGGTGAGGAGACATTTGTGTGTCACGCCGAAAGCGCGGGCGATGGGATCAGCGGGCCCGCGGCCGGCTGCCAATATCAAGGCGTCCCACTCCGGCATGATGCTCCTACTAGGCAATGGATTTCTCATAGACGCGGTAAGTCTTGTAATGTTGGCCGCCGACCGCTTCCAGGAGGCGGCGGGTGGGCAAGTTGTCCTCTAATATCCAGGACAGCTCGCCTGGATAGGTGCCGCGACCGTGGTGGAATGCTCGGATGGCGCCCATCACGGCCACCGCAAGCATTGAACCTACGGCCGAATTTCGAAATTTTTTCCGCACGCCCAGCAGCGGCACCCGAAAGGCCTCATGGGTGGCAAAATTGAGGCGCCATAGAAGTTTTACCCAACCCAGCGGCAGGAGCCGTCCGCCGAGGTCCCGGCACATGCGATTGATGTCGGGCAAGGTGACGATCATCGCTGCCGGCTCATTTTCATAGGACGCGATCGCAATATGCTCACCCTTGATCAGAAATCGCAGAACATTGCCCAGATTTTGAATTTCGGCGGGGGTCATCGGCACGAAATTCCAGTTCGTCGACCAGGCATCGTTAAATATGTCGATGATGATGGCGAGGTCGCGAGCAAAGTGCCGCTTGGAAAAGGGCCTGACGGAAAGCTTGCCGGATGCACGGTTCCGGTCGATCCGGGATTGGATGGCGCGAGGCACAGGCGTGTTCGAACAATAATGATAGGCGATCAGATCCTTCGCCTTGACATAGCCTTCCGCAACAACGCGCGCGCCGTAGTAAGGGCGCGCATGGTTCATCATTATGGCGGGCGGATGTTCGAAGCCGTCGATCAAAAGGCCTGATTCATCGTTTATCGAGAAACTAAAAGGACCTTGGACGCGCCGCAGGCCGCGTTCTTGCAGCCAGCTTTCGGCACGAGAGAACAGGGCGGCAAACACGTCCTGACGGTCGATGGCTTCAAGGAAGCCGAACTGGCCGGTTGCGTCGCCATATCGTTCGAGATGAAGATGATCTATGTGGGCAGAGATGCGGCCGACCGGCCGATTTCCCTCAAGCGCGAGGAAGAGCTGCCCTTCGGCGTGACGGAAGAACGGATTCCTGCGCTGATCGAAGTGAACCCGGCGCTCGATGTCCAGAGGAGCGATCCACTTCGGATCGGAAGCATAAATACTCTTGGGCAGTTGCAAAAAGGCGGATTTGTGCGCCGGCGATGTCACGGCGATTACCTCGACAGCGGCCGTTCCCCTCATGTTGCAGCCTTGAGGAGGGCCGATGCCGTCTTATTACCCTGAGGAGGCTTGCTGTGAACTTCGATGACCTTGCCGCCTGCGACCTTGTAGAGATTCGATGCGATCCGACTCCAGGCCGGGCGATGGGTTATGGCGACGACGGTGAATTCGCCGGCGAGCGCATTTATGCGATCGCAGATGTCGCGTTCGGTCTCGGGATCGAGAGCGCTCGTCACTTCATCGAGGATGAGAAGCTTCGGCCTCGCGACGATCGCCCGTGCAAGCGCCAGGCGCTGCCGTTGACCACCAGAGACTTTCGCGCCCATTTCACCGACATCGCCCTCAAGCCCGTCAGGAAGCTCGCGGACGAAGTCGGCGGCACCGGCGAGAACGAGAGCCTGCCAGACCCGTTCCGTGCCGATCGTCACGTCACCAAGGGTGATGTTTTCGATGACCGAGGTGTGTAGGAGAGTCAACTCCTGCGGGACGTAGCCGATCATGCGCCGCCATTCTTTTAGAGAGATATCGGTGAGATCGACACCGTCTACGAGAATGCGCCCCGAGGAGGGGCGGTAAAGCCCCGTTAGAAGATCGATGATCGTGGTCTTGCCGGCACCCGAGGCGCCCTGCAGAACCGTTATCCCTCCTTTCGGAATAATTAGGTCGACATC
>DATFOT010000491.1:0-3858 GCA_035265265.1 Aestuariivirgaceae bacterium
GCGACCTCAAGGACGAGTTCGGCATCAACGACGAAGGGGTGGAGGTCATTCTCGATCTGCTCGACCAGATCCACGGCCTCAGGCTGGTGATGCGCCAGATGCTGGAGCGCTAGTCGGCGCATGGGTTTTCGTATTCGTCATGACCGGGCTGGGCCCACGGCTGTCTATGCAATGAGATCGCGCCGGCGCACGATGACGCGGACGTCGCCTTCCGGCTCGAGCTCGCCCGCGGCATATTTGGCCCGTGCGATGCTGTGGATTTCAACAGCCAGCCGCTCATAGGCTGCGATGAATTCTTCAGCGGGAATCAAGCCGTTGCTCGGTAGCCGGGCATCGCGGCGTTTTAGCGCCTCGGCTGTTACGCCGCAGGGCACCATCCGCTCCCCGTCCCGGCCGTGGAAGCGCACGCAAGTGCCGTCGAAAAGCTTGAATTCATCGACAAAAGCCAAGTCTGCCATGACTGACCTCCGCTGCCGCCGGCATTTTGCGGCCAGAAAGCCGCCTCATATCGTTATTAACATCTAAATGGCCGCTATTGATCAGAATCAAAGAGCGTCCTAACAAGGCTCGATTGCTGAGCCTGAGACCAGGAGGATAACTCAATGGCTACTACAACCACACAGAATCGCAATGTTTGGATCTGGATCATCGCGGCCGTCGTCATTCTCATCATCATCGGCCTGCTGACGGATTGGTATGGCCTGCAGCGCGACGAGGCAAGTGCTCCCGCTCCCGCCACCACCGAGGCTCCAGCGACCACGACCGAACAGCCGGCGACGACAACCACCGAACAGCCGGCAACGACCACGACCGAGCCTTCGACGACGGGTCAGGGCACCACCACAACTCAGCCTTCGACCGGAACGGGCACGACAACCACCCCGTAACAGCGGCCTGAGGTTGAAAGCATCCGGACGCGCCGGGCGGGCAACCGCCGGCGCCTCCCTTAATCGAGAATGGCCGACAATGGAGGGATCATGACAGGCGTTGCACGGACATTCTTCATTGCGAGTTTTGTATTCGGCGTGGCCGGGTTGCTGCTCGGCCTGAGCATGGCCATGAGCGGCGATCACGGCCAGATGCCTACCCATGCGCATATCATGGTGATCGGCTGGCTTTCATTCGCCGCCTTCGGGCTATTCTACCATTTGTTCCCAATTGTTGCGGCCGGCTTGCCCGCGCGCATCCACATGTGGCTGGCCATCGTCTCCTTCGCCGTGCTGGTCGTTTCGCTTTATGCGATCCTTGCCGGCAATCCCGGCGTTGAGCCGGCAGCCGCCACGGCTTCCATCGGCTATCTGCTGTCCTATCTCACCTTCATCTGGGCTGCTTGGCCGGTAGTGGTGAAGCGGGGGGCACCAGGCGCCTATATCGGAAGCGAAAACCCGGCTGCACGGCCAGACTTCCGGTAAGGCCAGGCGACCCTGTTGCAGTCGGGCGACAGCGCCGAACTTTCACTCATTCCGCAGCCGATGCCCAATTGCCGACACCAATTGGACCGGATTGGCATATCTCCTGCGCATCACGTGATTCTCCAGGAGCAGAGGGTAGACGATGAGATTGCCGATCCGAAACCTTGCCGGTCTTTCATTGCTAGCGGCGGCCTTGGCCTTGATGCCGGTCCATCATAACGCCGAGGCCGCTGCCGGCGGCAACGGCAAAGGCAAGGGGCAGGGCGCCGACCGGGCGGGCAGCAATGGCCCGACGGCCTCGGCCGGCACCGGCAAGCCGAAGGACGATCCGCTCCATGCAAGCAAACTGGGGCGCTTCAACGGGCCGCTGCACGCTTCGGCGAAAGCTTGGCAGAACGCCTCGCCGCAATCTCCGACAGGCATCCTCGCCGGAGCCTATGCGACATCGCTGAACGCTCTCCTCTCAAACACCGTCACTCCCAGTCTGAACGCTGCCGACGTTCCCACCGTCGAGCAGCTTGGCGCCATTCTGGCAACGGTCGCCAACAAGGACACCGTGCCGCCCGAGCTCATCGATGCGCTCCACGCCAAGATGGTTGAAGTGGGTTTGCTGGATCCGGCGTTGCTAGACCAGGCAAGCCTCACGCTCGCCCCTCAGAGCCTCGATCCTCAGACACCGGCGCCGACCTTGGCCCAGCTTATCGCCGACCAGGCGAACCTTGTCCAAGCCACACAGACGAATGAAGGGCTGGGCCCGATCTACTGATCGGGGAACCAGCCTGCGGTTTTCGTCGGGCTATTCGTTGAGATAGACGACTTCCTGCGCCTCCGGCAGATCCGGTAGGCCGGTCGTGGCATAGTTCTGGCCGATTTTGATGCGGAGCTCGCCATTGCCCTCGATCTCGATTGTATAAGCAATGATCGCGAATTGCGCCGCATTGGTGCCGACTTCGCCATTGCCGGTGATCTTCAGCGCCTGATCGGGGAAATACATGATGCCGTTGATTTCGATATTGCCGCCGCCGATGATGAGATTGGGGCTCGCCGGCACTGAATTCGGATCTTGGGCGAAGGCCAGCCCGCGGAAGGTGCCGCTGGTGCGCGCGGAAGTTATTATATTGGCGCCGGCCTGGCTGATGAGCCGTGTCGTATCATCCCCGGTAAAGAGAATGGCGACATTCTCGCCCTTCAATGTGCCGTTTGCCTGTATATAAAGCGGACCATCGCGGAACACGTAGAGGCCGCCGGCTTCGAGCTGGACGATCCCCTTCTTGATGCTCAGCCCGCCGCAATAGACACCAGGGGCAAGCGGGGTCGTGGTTGTCGCGTCGGTGTTGATCTGCGCCAGATCGGAGTAAGTGCAGGGCAGCCCGTCGATGTTTTCGGTCGCCCAATCGGCGGCGAATTGTTCTTTGATCGGGTCCTGCTCGACGTAGCAATGACTGGGAAGCGGGCTAAAGTTCGTTCCCTCATAGCCCCCGTGAACGCAGAAGCTGTCGGCGGAACCTGTACCGGTGCCGTTCTGATAGAGCGCTTTGTCGGCATGCTTCGAGTTGACGTGCACTGCGCAGCCATCGGCGATCAGGTCCGCGGTACCTTGCATGTGAATTGACTTTTCGGCGGTGGGATGCAGCGCCATCATGCAGATCGGCGTGCCTTTCGAAACCGTGGCTGAGGCATTGACATGCAGGGTGATCTCATCGGTGACGAGCCGCGTCAGCACCGTCCCGGTCGTGACCTCGACCGTCATCGAAACCGTTTTGCTGGGGAAATCGACGACGATAGCCGGTGTTGATTTGAGCTCGGCCAGGAGCTGTGCTGAAAGATTTGCATCGAATGTCGTGCGGGCAATGGCTTCCTTGTCTGAATCATCAGCATTACCTGCCATGCGGGTAGCCGCTGCGAGCACGGCCGTGTCTGCCGCGGCCTGAAGCTGCGACCTCACGTCTGATACATTCGCCATGTCGAGAGCGACCGATGCGGCGATCGCGATCGGAACTGCGCTCGCTCCGAACATCACGGCGATAGTGCCCCTGGTGTTGCTCCGAAAATTTCCGAGCAATGATGTTTTATCTACGCGAGCCATCGGCCGTTCTCCGCTTTAAGGTTCCGGTAATCTAACGGAATGCCTATTGCGGAATATTTGATATGCGTGCTCGACTTTTCTTCAAAATTGTCTGGCATTGAAAATGCATTCGCTGTGCATTTGCTGCCTGTCCGCCCGGAATCCCCTTGATTCCACTTGCTCATCGCGCATCGGCGCTTTCACGCGACGCTCAGGTCACACGAATTGAGTCAATATTCGAGGGATTGATTCAGCACCCTTCCACCACGCCACGCGATCGCACGTGGGTTAACGCCTTGTTGCGTGTATGCGTGCAGGCCTAACAAAAAGTGGAGAGTTTCAATGAAGAGCGGACTAACAGCATTGCTCAGTCTTGCACTG
>DATFOT010000492.1:0-13334 GCA_035265265.1 Aestuariivirgaceae bacterium
GCCATATGGAGTGGTATCGACAATGGCATCCCTCGCCCCAACATGAATCCCTCAGAACTTGCTCCGACGGTCGAGGATCAATTGCAATGGCCGGTTTGGGGTCTCAATTATCAATCGCATGGAGCGCAAGGCACGCCGCCGGATCTCAAGGAAGCGCTCGATCTCGTCAACTTGCTCAAAAAATGGCGCAGTGCGAACACCGAGGCCGAGTGGACGGAAATCTGGACCACGATGCTTTCGATCTATACCGACAACGTATTTTCGATCGGTCTTGTGAACTCCACTTTGCAGCCGATCGTGGTCTCCTCCAAGCTAGTAAACATTCCTGAAGCCGGTCTCTTCAGCTTCAATCCCACCAGCTATTTCGGCCTCTATCTGCCGGATACCTTCTGGCTGGAGGCCTGAGGAATGCTGCGCTACATTTTTTGGCGCATCGCCGTAATGGTCCCCACCTTGTTGATCATTTCGGCGTTGATTTTCGCTATCATTGAGCTTCCACCCGGAGATTATTTCGAGAGTTACATAGCCGAGCTAAAAGCCCAGGGCGAGGGCGTCAACGAAATATATCTCAACACCTTGCGCAGTGAATACGGGTTCGACCAGCCTCTGTTGGTCCGATATTTTTATTGGGTCGCCGGCATGTTACAGGGCGACTTCGGATATTCATTCGAGTATCAGCTGCCGGTGAACGACGTCGTCGGCGACCGGCTGTGGCTGACTGTCATGGTATCGTTCGTCACCATCATCTTCACATGGATCATTGCTTTTCCAATCGGCATCTACTCGGCGATGCATCAGTACAGCTGGAGCGACTATGGCCTGACCTTCCTGGGGCTGTTGGGGCTAGCAATTCCCAACTTCATGCTCGCGCTGATCCTTATGTATTTTGCCAATATCTGGTTCGGCACTTCCATCGGCCATTTGATGGACCAGAAATATTTCAGCGAACCCATGAGCTGGGACAAGTTCAAGTCTATCCTCGAGCATTTGTGGATCCCGGTCATCATCATAGGAACTGCTGGGACGGCCGGAATGGTTCGCCGCCTGCGGGCCAATCTGCTGGACGAGCTGCAGAAGCAATATGTCACTACCGCTCGCGCCAAGGGTCTTCATCCTACCAAAGCACTCATCAAATATCCCTTACGCATGGCTCTCAATTTTTTCATTTCCGATATCGGCTCTATTCTGCCGGCAATTATTTCCGGAGCGGAAATCACCGCCATTGTACTTTCTCTTGAAACGACTGGGCCAATGCTCATTAAAGCCTTGCAGAGCCAGGACATGTATCTTGCCGGGTCGTTTTTGATGTTTCTTGCATTCCTTACAGTAATCGGGGTTCTCATCTCCGATCTGGCTCTGGTTGCGCTCGATCCACGCATAAGGCTGCAGGGGGGCAGCACCAAGTGACCAACACGCCTCTGCCAGCCCAGGGAAAACCGCTCAAGCATTATGTGTCAGCCGCTCCGTTCGATCCTTCTTCGATCGAGGCGATGACGCAGGAGCATGTTCGTATCTACATGGCCTCGCAATGGCGTCTAATGTGGTGGAAGTTTAAACGCCATAGGGTCGCGCTCGTTTCCGGCATCTTTTTGGCGGTCCTGTATTTCACCATCCTGATCAGCGAGTTTCTGGCACCCTATAATTTGCACACGCGCAATGTTGACTTCATTTACGCCGAGCCACAACGCATTCACCTGTTCCACGAAGGATCACTGGTCGGGCCCTTCGTCTACGCGCGAGAAATGAAACTCAATCTCGAGACGCTCTCGCGCGAATACACCGACAACCCGAACAAGGTGCAGCCAATTCGTTTTCTGTGCAAAGGGGATACCTATGAATTTTGGGGTCTATGGAAGGCCAATGTGCATCTGATCTGCCCGCCCAAGAATGGCCAGATGTTTCTCCTGGGTACCGACAGGCTGGGACGCGATGTCCTCTCACGCATTATCTATGGGGCTCGCGTTTCTCTAACCATCGGATTGCTGGGAGTGGCAGTGAGTTTTTCCCTGGGCATCGTGATCGGCGGCATGGCCGGTTATCACGGCGGCACGCTCGATCTCGTCGTTCAACGCATTATCGAGGTTCTGCAATCTCTGCCGAGCATACCATTGTGGATGGCCCTTGCAGCGATCATGCCGGTAACGTGGAGCCCGCTGCTTATATATTTCGGCCTTACCATAATTTTTGGCCTGCTCGATTGGACAGGACTGGCGCGAGCGGTGCGATCAAAGCTGTTAGCGCTGCGCGAGGAGGATTATGTCTTGGCGGCCCAGCTCATGGGCGCAAATAGCCGCCGCATCATCGGGCGCCACCTGGTCCCGGGCTTCGTCTCTCACCTAATCGCCTCCGCGACGATCTCCATTCCCGGCATGATATTGGGCGAAACCGCCCTCAGCTTCTTGGGGCTCGGGCTGCGCGCACCTATTACAAGCTGGGGTGTGTTATTGACGGAGGCGCGCAATGTCAGCGTGGTCGCGCTTTATCCATGGCTCTTATTTCCGATGGTGCCGGTCATCTTGGTCATTCTTGCCTTCAATTTCCTCGGTGACGGCCTGCGCGATGCGGCCGATCCCTATAGATAGACTCTCGGTCGTCCGCTGGAGAGAATGAAAATCGCTTTCTACGCGCCGCTCAAGCCGCCCGATCACCCGGTACCGTCGGGAGATCGGCAGATGGCCAGGCTATTGATTGCGGCTCTCGAATCGAAGGGCAATATCATCACCATCCCTTCGCACCTGCGGTGCTATTTGAGAGGTTCTTCGCTTGCGGAGTTCAACGAAGCGAGGGAGAATTCGCGAGACGAGTTCGCCCGGATCACGAGAGAGTGGGCGGCAAGCGGAGGGGGAGATCTGTGGCTGACCTATCACCCGTACTACCGGGCGCCCGACCTGCTTGGACCGGATGTCGCCAAGCAGTTTGGAATTCCCTATGTCACCTGTGAAGCATCATACGCCGCCAAGCGCGACAACGATGGGTGGAAAGAGCAACAGGCCGTCGTGAAGAGCGCGGTGCGGCAAGCCGCACTGAACCTGTGCTTCACGAATCGCGACCGGCAAGGTCTCTCGGCAATCGTCACCTCATCCAGCCTTGCGAATGTTCCGCCGTTCATGGCGGTCGAACCCGTGTCGTCCGGCGACCACCGCGTGGCCAGCCCGCCAGAACATCTGATCGCAGTCGCAATGATGCGCAGTGGCGTAAAGTTCGACAGCTTCAAGTTCTTGGCAGCTGCGCTCGCGCTGCTGCCAGACGTGCCCTGGCATTTGACGATTGTGGGTCATGGGCCCCTCGCTGAGGCAGTGAGGGAGCTTTTTCGGGTTTTTCCAGAAAAACGGCTTCGCTGGATTGGTGAAGTAGCGCCCGAAGCAGTGTCTGACTATCTGCGGCAAGCCAGCATCTATGTGTGGCCAGGCTGCGGAGAGGCCTATGGACTGGCATATCTCGAAGCGCAGGCGGCCGGTCTGCCAGTGATCGCTCAGGCCGCAGCCGGCGTTCCGGAGGTCGTTGTTCATGGCCAGACGGGTGTGCTGCTCCCGGAAGGAGATATCGCCGGTTTCGCATCGGCGATACGCCGCTGGATCAATAATCCAGCGGAGCGAGCAGTGTTTGGCGCGCGAGCAAGGGATTTCGTTCAGAGCGAGCGATCCCTGGAGAAGGCGGCCCAAAGGCTTCATGGGCTTCTTTCGCCGCTTGCCGGCAGGGTGAAATGCCTCCATGGGTGACCGCGATCTCTGGCAACCCGTTGCCGCAGCGCTGGCGGAATACAGCCGGCTGGGGATCAGCCCGGAATTTTGGCTTCGCGATGACGACGCGAGTCGTCCGTCAGCAGCTCTGGATAGGCTTATCGAACTCACCGCACGGTTTGGAATTCCGGTCGCTTTGGCGATCATTCCCGCCCGTACCGGCGAAGACCTTGCTGCACGCCTTGCGCCTCACTCACATGCGGCGCCGGTCGTTCACGGCTGGGCGCATAAAAATCACGCAGGCATGGGCGAAAAAAAGCAGGAATTCGGGCCTCATCGACCACTGGCTGAAATGCGCAATGAGCTGAACCGGGGACTGAAGATCATGAATGATTTTTACCCCGAGCGGCTGGTGCCGATGTTCGTTCCGCCGTGGAACCGCATTGCTCCCGAGCTTATTGGATATCTCGACGAAGCCGGCTATTCGGCATTGTCACGCTTCGGTCCAGCTGGTGTACCGACTGGCGACGGGATTGCGAAAATCAACACACATATCGACATCATGGACTGGCGGGGCGGAAAGACTTGCAAGGACCATGAAGTTTTGACTCGTTTGCTGGCCGATGCTCTTACTCAATCGCTTGCCGGAGAGAGATATGCCATTGGAATACTAACCCATCATCTCGTTCATGATGAGGCGGCGTGGAATTTCCTGGAAAATCTGTTCTCATTGGCTCAGGGCCAGCGTTGGCTTTCCGCGCAAGAGCTGGTCGGCCAGCGATTCACTTCGACATGTTCATGATCGCGCTGCGGGCCTCCGACAATTCGGTGTTGGTCTGACTGAGTCGGTTTGCCAGCACGCGTATTATCTCGACCGCCACTTCAGGAAATTCGGCCAGAAGATTCAAGAAATGCTCCTTGTCGATGCGCAAAACGTCGAGAGCGGTGCTGGCCTGGATTGTCGCGGTGCGATTTACATTACAGAGAATGGCGATCTCGCCGATGATCGAATCGGGGCCCACGGAGGCAACTTTCATTTCGCCCTTGTCGGAAGCCACCAATATGTCTGCTGTTCCAGACAGCACCACATACGCGGCATCGCCGGGATCGCCCTGATGGAATAGTATCTGACCCGCCTTGAAATTCAGGCGTTTCGACGTAAACGCCAAAAGTTTGAGCTTTGCCGGCGCGACATTGCCGAACAGCGGCACCTGTCGAAGCCTTTGGACCTCGTCTTTCAACACCATGGCGGTCCTTCCTTCCGTTTACCTAGCCAACAGACCAGCAAACACGCCCTGCTCCGTCAGCAAGCTATCATAGCTGCCGTCTTCGACCGGCTTTCCGCGCTCGAATACCACGATCCTCTGGAAAAAACGCGAGATGTGCGGGCTGCTGAGGACCCAGATGATTGCCGGTTTCCAATCTCCTTTGCTAACCTGGTCTAAAATTGCATTTGCAATTTTTTCCTGACTGCGAAGATCAATCGCCGACAGCGGTCGATTGAAAATCACGTAGTCAGCACGCTTGAGCAATGCGCGTGCCACATTGAGCTTCTGGCGCTGTGCCATTGTCAGACGCCTGCCGCCGGCACCGACATTGAAATCGAGACCCACGTCTATAACTTCTCCGTATAGGCCGGCCTCGTCGAGAACCTTGCGCACCACGTTACGAATTTTCTCTGCACCATCAGCCTGCTTATGTGCAATTCGACCAAACAACATATTGTCGAGCAGGCTCGTCGCGTGATTGTATTTTTCGGGATCATAAATCTGAATTACATCTTTTAGATCTTGAGGCAGGCCCTCCAGAAACATCGTGCGGGATTCCACGATCTTCTGCATATGCTCGGCATCGAGCAATCCGAAGCGATATCTTGGTTCAACATAGGAAAAGCTCAACCGGATGAATTTATCGGCATCCCGCTCGTCGATCGCGTTGAAGGCGCGGTCGGAGAGCTTCTGCAGCAAGGATCGGTATTCCGGCACCTGATCGGCGGTGAGGAACATGCCCTGCTGGAAGAACGGATGATCAGGAGGAAGGTCGCCTAGGATTTCCAACACATTGGCGGCGATCCCCTGCCCTATTTCGTAGAGAATTGCGTCGAGTCCGGTAGTCTCGATCGCAGATCGGAAGTAAGGATGCGATCTGAGCTCCTGCTCCGACATCTG
Source organism: Aestuariivirgaceae bacterium (assembly GCA_035265265.1). GTDB lineage: Bacteria > Pseudomonadota > Alphaproteobacteria > Rhizobiales > Aestuariivirgaceae > DATBLQ01. The sequence goes on from DATFOT010000492.1 coordinate 5,849, forward strand.
GTTGTGATCCAAGGTGCCGAAAATCATATTTTCGATGACCGTGGCCTCAGCGTTGTAGGAGAGCGGCTCGAACGGCACCACAATGTCGGTCAACCCCTCAGCTTCAAGTTGATCCCGGAGACTGGCCCTGAGCTCCGCTATACGCTCGCTGATCGCGAGATGGCGTTCAGTGCCTAATGCCGAACGCAGACCGAGATCGAACACATCCTGCGACAAGCCCACGACTTCCATCACCTGCTGCACTGCGGGGGCGAGATCTTCGGGTCCCTTGGCATTGATCGCATCATAATCGATCCAGTCGCTGTGGATATCGAACGTCGGGTTGCCGACGATCTCGGCCTCGCGCATCTCCCAATGACGGGCCTTGAGCTCGTCTCCCTCATAGACCTTTTCCCTCACCGGAGCATGTTTCAAGCCATAGAGTAGATTGTCGCGCATGCTGGCCTGGAACATATAGGCATCGGATGCTGCATAGGCGAAGCGACGACCGGTCACCGCCTCGAGCATCTGGCTGATATCTTCATTTCCAATGTTGATCTGCCCGCTTTCGGGTTTGATCAGACGCGAAATGGCTTCCGCAAGATTTTCGCCGCCGGAACCAGAAGCATCTATGACTGCCACGATTTCACCTGGACGAACAGCCATTGCCGCGCGATCGAGCACCTTCGTACCCCCATCGTCCACGTGGGTTAGATCGACCACGGAGAGCGGTTTTCGAAGCGGCTCGGGTGTCTCGGTCACCAAGGTCTGCACGCGCGGGTCGATCAGACCCTTGACGTTAAACTGCTCCACGACTTGGGCGTATTTCACTTCGACGTTCTGCCGCTCCTGATCCCAGTCGATCAGCTCCTTCAACGGGGTCGGCAGATCCTTATATGCCGCAATCACCGCCACGAGCTGTCCGACATCGAGGCGGCCTATAAGAGCCAGGTATCCACCAAGCGAGTAAAAAAGGAATGGCGTGACCTGGGCTAGAAAGTTATTCAGGAATTTGACCATGAATTTCCATTGGTAGAGGTCATACCTGATCTTGAAGATGCGCCCCAGCCTGCTGGAGATATCGGCACGCTCATAGTTCGAAGTATCGTTTGTGCGAACGGCGCTGATGCCGTCAAAAACCTCACCGATTCTTCCGGCCAGCTCGCGCGCCGTGAGCTGCCTCATGCGCCCAAGCCGGACGAGGCGCTTTCGCATCCTCGGAATGATAATTCCCTGGACAAGAACGATGCCGGCGGCGATGAGGCCAAGCCAGACATTTTGCACGATAATGAAGAGCAGCGCCGTCAATGCCTGTCCGCCAAGCATGGCAGGAGAGACGAACGCATCGCCGATAAAGCCGCCGAGAGGCTCAACCTCATCTTTCACCATCGTAGCGGCTTCCGAAGCTTTCATGCGCTTGAACTGGCCGAGCGGGAAGCGGATCATCCGGTCAAACAGGTCGAAGCGGATGCGCCGGAGCATGCGTTCGCCCAGACGGCCCTTGTAGGTATTTATGTAGAATTTAAGCAGACCGTTGATGATGACCAGCAGGAGGAACACGCCGCTGAGCGCCATGAGAGTCCAGAAGCGGTCCAGCGGAACGCCTTCGAACAGCTGGATTTCTCCCAGGCCCGGGAGATGGAAGCTTAGCGGCAGAAAGTTTTGGGTTGCGCCGGGACTCTCAAATCCCTTTCCCTGGATCGGGCCGTTGACGATCGACTTCGGAAGGTTCAGCGAAAGGAAATAAGGAACCATCGAGATAAATACGACAAGCAGGATCCAAAGCTGCTGGCTGCGCGTATGAGTCCAAATGTATTTGAGAAGACTTTTTTCCATGAAGAAGGGGCGTTCCTAAGCGAGTCTGCTGAGGCAGAATTCAAGCCGTTCCGGCAATCGCACCGAGTTAACCCGTCTCGGGATAAAGATTGTGAATCGGCCAGACTTCACGTCACGCCAACAGTATAGTGCCGAAAATATCGGATTCTATAGGCTGTTTACTTATCCAGGCTGGTCAGCATCGACCGAGGCAGTTGTTCCAGCCTTTTCTTTAGAATTTCGGCTGTGTGTTGCGCGCCTTCCAAATCGAGACGGTTCCCCACGGGAGGTTTAGCCTGCAGAGCCCGCCCTATCGTCTCAATGAGGGTTTTGGGGGAGAGGTTATGCTCCGGCAGGACTTGGGCGAGGCCCAGAGTTTGCAGCCGGCTTGCGCGCGTCGTCTGCTCGGTTTCACCGTCTTCGGCGAAGGGGACCAGCAACGATCGGCAGTTGGCCCGCAGTATGTCGCACACCGTATTGTAGCCTGCCTGGGAAATCGAAAGCTCGGCACTTTTCAAAAGGGCTGGAAAATCCGTACGGAAGGCAAATATCTCAAGATTGGACGGCGGGCCGGGAAGCTGGAACTTTTCTGGGGGCAAATTCGGACCCGTGATCACGCACCACCGCAGGCTTTTGGGCAGTAAACCCGCGGCACTGATGGTGTCTTTTATCAGACGCCCTCCAGCTGCTCCGCCACCCGCTGAGACTACGATATCGAAATGCTCACCCATTTCCGCCGGCCCGGTGCGAGCCACCAAGCCGGTATAAGCAATTTTTTCAGCAAAGTGCGCGGCAAGCGGGAAAGTCTCCTCGATCCTGGAAAACACCGGGTCGCCGTGCACCAGCACCAAGTCGAAATAGTCCTGGACGATCCGCAGGGTTTCTTCGGAACGAGCCGGCTTAATCTGCTCCTGCAGGATATCCCGGATCGAGCTTACGATTAACGGTCTTGGCCGCAATTGGTACGCGAGCTCGATCATCGGCACGAGCTCGAACTGCATTTGCCGCCGCCCAAAAGGAAAGGCCTCCGTGATGACTATCTGGGGTCTGAAGCTCCTTAACGCGGAAAGCAGAAGACCGCGGCGGCGCTCCTTCGCCTCCTGGCTCACCACCTGGTCATGGGCGTCGAGCAGGGCGGAAAACCCTGGTGCCGTCTTCAGCGGAGGAAGGGCAATGACCTCGATATCATCATCAGGGAAGCCGGACACCGGCACTCCTCCGATCACCATGGCAATGTCGAAGCCGGCGCCCTTAAGCGCGCTTGCGATCCGGCTTGCGCGCACCAGATGGCCAATGCCGAGGAGATGCTGCACGTAAAGCAAAACACGCAAAGGCCTCATCGACCGGTCTGCCATTCAGTTTCGAAAAGCGAAAGGACCTGCTTGATGCCGGATCGGCAATCGAACCGCTCGCGCACTGTTTTCTCAGCGACGTCGCCCAGCTGTTTGCGAAACGTAGGGTTGGTGATGAGCTTTAGCATCGCTCTGGAAAAAACTTCCGGATCTTCCGGTTCAACGACCAACCCATTGGTCCCATCATCCAACAGCTCGGTTACTCCGGAGATGTTTGTGGAGACGCAGGCGAGCCGCTGGCTGCACGCCTCGACCAGAACATTGGGCAGACCATCGCGGTCGCCGTCCTTGCCGACGCGGCACGCGAGCGCAAACAGATCTGCTTGGCGATAGTGCTGCAATATTTCTTCTTGTGCCTGCGCTCCCTTCCAGACGATTCGGCGGTCGATCCCAAGCGATACGGCCAGCGATTTGAGGCGGACTGCCTCTGCGTCCCCTCCGCCGATGTGAATGAAGCGCCAAGCCAGTTCCGGCGGCAGCAGCGCCAGTGCTCGCAAGAGCACGTCATAGCCCTTCTTCTCGACAAGACGGCCGACACTCAGGATGACGATAGGATCGTGCTGATCGAGACCAGCCCGGTCCGGACGATCAGAGGTGAAACTAGCAAACCGCAACAAATCGAGGCCATGATAGCTAAGCGCCAGTTTGCCCCTGCCGTTTGCCAATTCGGCAAGCCGCGTGAACCCGGCCTTGGTGCAAGTCACAATCCACCGCGCCGCCGAAATTTTTCCGGTGATCTCCCAATCCGGCGATGTCCAAATATCCTTGGCGTGAGCCGAACATGTCCAGGGGATGCCGCGCAATTGGCTGGCATAGGCTGCCACGGATGCAGGCGTGTGAAGGAAATGCGCGTGCAGCCACTCGCCATCCTTCGGCCACTCTGCGGCAAGCACAAGGGCTTGGCCGTAGCGGCGAATGCGGTGAAGCGTCGGATCGCGATGGAAATCGATAAGAAAAGACTGAAGCGCAGGCCAGAATCCCGGCAAAGACAGGGCGAGCGCTATCGATCTGAGCACTCTGAGGGGTTCTTCGCGCAAGTACTCCGGCAGATATGAAACGCGTGCCTTGATCTCGGCATGAACGGGGTGCCGTTGGGACTCCGTCGGCCGGCGCATCGCTATAATGGCAAATTCAAGCCCTGCCCTTTCCAACCCTAGAATTTCCTGGGCGATAAAGGTCTCTGATAACCGCGGATATCCTTTCAGCAGAAGAACGATCTTCCTAAGCGCCGGCAAATTTCTCGGCTCCCCCTTCGACGACTTTCAAATGTACCTGGGGCCTCTGACTGAGCCACCGGCCGACACTGGTGGAAATATTTTCGAGCCCTTCGAGCCGTAATGCAGGGCAGGCCTTTGAGGGCGGGATGCGGTCGGGAAGCGCTTTGAGCGCGGATGCCAGGCGTGCGGCATCGGCCGCTTCCTCGGGAAGCAGAACATCGATCAATCCAAGCTCGGCGGCGCGGCGCGCGCGGATGAGCTGCTCCTGGCGGGGATGGGTGCGTGGGACGACGAGCGCAGGCTTATCGAAGGAAAGAATCTCGCAATATGTGTTGTAGCCACACATCCCGACAACCGCCGTGGCGCCGGCGATCAGTTCTTCCATCCGATTGTCGAATTCGATGATTTCGACCCAAGGCACCGACTTTCCTTTGCGAAACAGCTTGCGCCGCTGTCTCGCCGGCATGTAAGGCCCGAGAACGATCAGGGCCCGGTGCTGAAGAGTTGGATTCTGCTGATATGCATGGAGCACGTCGTGAACCAGATCGGCGCCGTCACCGCCGCCGCCCGTGGTAACCAGAATATAATCCTGCTCCGGTCGGCGGCTCGGCAACTCGGTCGCGAAAACATGGCGCGGCAGGAAGCCGACAAAACTCATCCGTGACCGGATCGATGCGGGTACATCAAGACCGGTGAGCGGGTCATAGAAATCCGATGGCCCGTACACCCAGATCCTGTCGTAAAATAAGTCGATCTTACGCAAGACATCGCGCTGCCTCCATTCGGCTTCAAGAAGATGCGGCGCGTCCATAACTTCGCGGAGCCCAAGGACCAGGGTCGTGGCCCTTGTCTTCAGATAGGAGAGCGTTTCTTCCAATTCGCCGCGCAGACCCATCGGCTCCTTGTCAACGATGAAGATGTCGGGCTCAAAAGTCTCTGCGGTATAGCGAATGATGGACTGGCGGAGCTGCAGCGTCTCATGGAGATCCATATGGCGATCAAGGGACGTGTATTCGCCGTTCCGTAGTTTGATGATGCTGGGAATCTTCACGAAATCAACACGCGCGCGGTAATCGAAGGCACCTGCGATCGGTGAGCCTGAGATGATCAGGACATTGAGACCGCGGTAGTGCTCGACCAACGCGTGGGCGATTGCCCGGCAACGCCGGAGATGGCCCAGCCCGAATGTATCGTGGCTGTACATGAGAATGCGAGCATGTTCTAAGCGCTGCGTCATGCCCTTCTCCCCAGGAGTAGCTTAAGCGTCAGTTCTCGGAACCCGATGATAAGGCCAAGCAATCGATTCATATTGCAGCAGGGAACCTGCACTGGAGTTCTGATCCAGAGAAGATGGTGACTCACCCCCGCGGCGGCAAGCGTTTCGGGCCGGCAGAATAGCTTCAGGGGCACATAACTGCAATAGAAGCAAGCCGGCGTCGGACAGCTCCATGGCAATTCGCGGGGCGCTTGTCTAATGGTTGAAACTCCATAGACTGGATGAACTGCGCAGGAAGCAAAAGAAGAACAGATCTTGGCTGAGTTAACCGAACTGCCGAAGTGCAGCATTATCATTACTCATTTCGAATATTCGCATGTTGTCGAGCACGCTCTTCAGTCGGTCATCGATCAGGATCATGGCGATTTCGAGTGCATCGTCATCGACGACTGCTCCGATGACGCTCACCGTCGCAAGCTCGAAGATATCGTTCGAAGGCTGGGCGATGCCCGCGTTGCGTTGATCAGCACGGCGAGGAACAGCGGACAGACCGAGGCGGTTTTCACCGCGCTACGGCACTGCACTAGCGAATTCGTTGCCCTTCTCGATCCAGACGACCGCTATGACCGAGGCTTCCTGCGCAGCATGCTTTCGGCTCACCTAAACCGAGTGCAGATTGCGGCCGTTGCCAGCTGCGACATGGGCCTCTATCGCCTCGGCGGCACTCTGCTCAGCAGGGTTTTTTCCCGTTTTGCCCGCGATTCAGAAAAGAACAAGCAGGCACAGCAGCACGCAGAAAACTTGGCAAAATACGGATACAGCGCCTATTTTCCACCTTGGCACGCCGGTTGGCTTTGGTGCTCAACCTCGAGTCTCATGTTCCGCCGCGATGCCCTCGAGATCATTCGACCCAGCAAGGCGCTCGGCTATCACCAAGTGGATGCCTATTGCGCGCAAGGCGCCCACATGTTCGGAGGCACGCTATTCGTCAACCGCATGCTTTCTTATCGGGGGCTCCACGAACGCAATCTCATGCATACGTCACGACTATTTTCCGCCTATCAACAACGTCACGAGCTGGGGACCCACAACATCGCACCTACCGCCAAACGTGACGCGGTACAGGCTTTCCTCGCGAACGGCGGCTACAAGCTCTTCCAGCCGGGCAGACTTCTAAAAATTTTCGAGGCTCATCTGGACGAAGAAACGCTAGCCGAATTCGTCGAGCTCCTGGCGCAAAGGACAAGCGCTGTGGACGGGCTGACCCGGCGATGAAGCGGATTATTGTGCTGGTGCGGCATGGACAGAGCGAGTTCAATTCCAGGAAGCTTTATACCGGGCGATGTGATCCAGAGCTTACGCCGCAGGGAATCGAAGAAGCGCGAGCGGCGGGGCGGAAACTCGGCGAGAGGGGGCATCAGTTCGATATTGCATTCACAAGCGAATTCCGGCGTGCGCAGCATACGCTTGAACTCATTCTCGCCGAACTTAGACAAGGCAATCTGACCATAGTGAGGGACGGCGCCTTAAATGAGCGCGATTATGGCGTCCTGACGGGTCTCGATCGGCAGCAAGCAACGGAGCGGTTCGGCAAAGCCAACCTTCTGGCTTGGCGGCGATCCTTCGACGCTGCTCCGCCGGGAGGAGAAAGTCTCAGGGAAACCGTTCGACGCGCAACAGGATTTTACGAGCGGACGATCTTGCCATTTGTGCTGGAAGGTAAGCGCGTACTGGTTTCAGCCCACAGCAATTCGCTCCGCGCACTGATCATGGCCATCGAAAAGCTGGGGGAAGAGCAGGCGGCGGCGCGGAGTTTCGAAACCGGGGTTCCGGTCGCTTATTGCATGAGCGCCACCGGGTCGGCCAATTCCTGGCAGACCTTGAGACCAGCCTGAGCGTTCGGCAGC
>DATFOT010000493.1:0-4595 GCA_035265265.1 Aestuariivirgaceae bacterium
TGGAGCAGGGCAGTCGGCAAGAATGTCCCAAGCCAGGAAACCCTTGCCCTGGAGGCCGAGCTCGATGACCAGGAGCGCGCCAAGCTGGGCCTCGACATGGGCGGGTTCGTTCGCGGGCCGGTTCGCATCAAGCTCAAGGCCGATCAGCCGCGCGGCAAGATTGCTCGCGCCAAGGTCGAGGCCATCCTTACCAAGGCCGAGCTGCGCGTCGATGCCATGCGGTGGTGGCGTCCTCCCGGCATCGAATCACGCGCCACTTTCGATGTGGATTTTACCGAGCCTGGCCGGCGGCGAGTTCAGAACATAAAAATCGACGGCGGCAACATATCCGTGCGCGGCGAGGTGGTGCTTGGCAGCAAGGGCGAGCTCCTGTCGGCCGATTTCCCCAAGATCGAGCTCGATGATGAAAACCGTTTCCGCATGAAGCTGCGGCGCAAGGACGGCGCGGCCACGGCAAGCGTCACCGGTGAGAGTTTCGACGCCCGCCAGCTGATTATCGGCATGTTCAAGCATGACACCCCTGTGCCGCAGGCCGATCCTGTTCCCGTGACCATCCAGGCGAAGTTCGCACGCGTCTACGCGAACCGCGGTGAAGTGATCACCGATGTCGAGGGCAGCCTCACCGTCCTGGACAATGTGGTTCAGGACGCCGACATTCAGGGTACCTTCCTCAGCGGCGCACCGGTGACCTACAGGATCACACCTGCCGATGGCTACCGCGACATGCGTGTGACCATTCGCGACGCCGGTGCGGCGCTCAGGGCTGCCAATCTCTATTCCAAGGCTGCGGGCGGCCAGCTGGAGCTCACGGCACAGCTGGGTGTCGGCCATGACGCCTCGGTGAAACGCGGCATGCTCACCATCCGGAACTTTGAGGTCCGTGACGAAACCACCATTGCCGAGATCGAGCGCCAGGATCATTCGGTCCGAAGCAAACCCTCAGGTCCTCGCAACCAGGGCCTCTCATTTACCAAGCTCACCATGCCGTTCTCGTCCGATCCGGACTATGTGCGGATCGGTGATTCGCTGGTTAAGGGTCCCGAGATCGGAGCCTCGGTGCAGGGCATCATCCGCAAGCGTGATGGTGCCCTCGATATCGGTGGCACCATCATACCGGCGTATGAGCTGAACTCTGCCTTGAGTGGCATTCCGCTAGTGGGAGACATCCTGACGGGAGGCAAGGGGCAGGGCGTGTTCGGCGTGAATTTCGCACTTCGCGGAACCATGCAGCAGCCGCGCTTCGTGGTGAATCCCGTCTCCGCCCTTACCCCCGGCATTTTCCGCCGCATCTTCGACATGGGCGGCAATTACTCCGATCAGGCGCCGAAAAAGCCGAGGGGCGTCGGCCCGAGCAACTAGGCCGGCCGCAGCAGCACGTGTTTCTTTCGTCCGAGCGAGAGCTTGATCGCGCCGTTCTGGCCGAGATGGGAAGCCTTAAGAAGCATCCGTTCATCGCTGACCTGGATGTCGTTCACCCGCACGCCGCCGCCCTGGATCGCACGGCGCGCCTCGCCATTCGATGCTGCGAGACCCGCGCTGACAAGCGCTTTGAGCAGCCCGATTCCCGCCTCGATGTCGCATTTGGCGACCGTCACTGCCGGCAGCCCCGTATCGCTCGCTCCTTCCTCGAAAGTGCGGCGCGCCGTCTCGGCTGCGGCCTCGGCCGCCTCGCGGCCGTGCAGCAGCGCCGTCGCCTCTGTCGCGAGCTGCTTCTTCGCCTCGTTGATCTCCGATCCGGCGAGCCTTTCCAGCTGCTCGATTTCCTCAAGCGGCAGAGTAGTGAACAGCTTCAGAAAACGTGCGACGTCGGCATCTTCGGCGTTGCGCCAAAATTGCCAATACGCATATGGCGGCAGAAGCTCGGCATTGAGCCATACCGCGCCTGTGGCTGTCTTCCCCATTTTTGCACCCGATGCAGTCGTCAGCAGCGGGCAGGTGAGGGCATAGAGCTGCTGCGTGCCGAGCCGGCGCCCAAGGTCGATGCCATTGACGATATTGCCCCATTGGTCCGATCCGCCCATCTGCAGCCGGCAGCCGTGACGCTTGGCCAGTTCGACGAAATCATAGGCCTGCAGAACCATGTAGTTGAACTCGATGAACGACAGCTCATGCTCGCGCTCCAGCCTGAGCCTGACCGAGTCCATCGACAGCATGCGGTTGACCGAGAAGTGCCGTCCGATGTCTCGCAGGAAATCGATGTAATTGAGCGGTGCCAGCCATTCCGCATTGTCGATCATCACGGCGTCACGCGCTTCGGTGCCGAAATTTAGAAATCGGGAAAACACCGACTTGATCGACTCCTTGTTGCTTTCGATTTGTTCGATGGACAGGATCTTCCGTGACTCGTCGCGCCCCGACGGATCCCCCACTCTCGTCGTGCCGCCGCCCATCAGCGGTATGGGCTTGCCGCCGGCTTGCTGCAGCCAGTAGAGCATCATGATGGAAATGAGATTGCCCACGTGCAGCGAGGGCGCGGTGCAGTCATAACCTACATAGGCGACGAGCTCGGCCTTGGCGGCGAGCGTATCGACACCCGCTTCATCGGATATCTGATGCACGAAGCCGCGCTCGCTCAGCACGTTGAGGAAATCGGACTTGAACTTCGGCATGGCTCTCGCTCATAAAATCTTGGCAAGCGTGGTCTGTGCATCCTATTGTCGATCAGGGCTGGCCGGGTCAAGTCCATCGAGCTCGTCATCCGGCGAAAGCCGCAAAGCCAACCTTATAGCGTTGGAAGGCCTGGAATGCCGAACCAGCTGACTGCGTTGGGCCTGATGAGCGGCACGTCTCTCGACGGGATCGACGTCGCGCAGATCGTGACCGACGGCGGAGATTTCGTGAAGCGTGGCAGCTCGCGCACCTATGCCTATCAGAGCGGCCAGCGGGCACGCCTCATCCAGGCTCTCCAAGAGGCGAAAGCCCTTGCCAGTCGCAACGCCCGTCCGGGCTGTCTCGGAGAGCTTGAAAAAGACCTCACCGATTGGCACGCGTCCGCTGTCCAGCGTTTCTGTCTTGAAATGGGGCTCGCCCCGGGGAAGATCGACGTGATCGGCTTTCATGGCCAGACCGTCCTTCATCGCCCGGCCGAGCGCCTCACCGTTCAGCTGGGCGACGGTGCGCTGCTTGCGCGCGAGCTTGGCGTGCCCGTCGTCAGTGATTTCCGCGCCGCCGATGTCGCCGCGGGAGGCGAGGGCGCACCGTTCGTTCCGATTTATCATCGAGCACTCGCCGCATCGATCCCGATCCGCCCCCTGGCGTTTCTCAATATCGGCGGGGTTGCCAATGTTACCTTTGTAGGCGAGGGAGAGGACATTCTCGCCTTCGATACCGGCCCGGGCAATGCCCTGATCAATGATTGGGTGGAGAGCCATACCGGCGAGGCTGCGGATTACGATGGCGCCTATGCCCTTGCCGGACGCGTCGATGAAAACCGGCTGCGCGAGATGATGAACGATCATTATTTCTCACAAGCGCCGCCCAAATCCATCGATCGCCAGAATTTCACGCTCCGTCCCGTGCAAGGATTGAGCCTGGAAGACGGGGCCGCCACGCTCACGGTCTTTACCGCTCGCTCGATTGCCTGCGCGATCCAGCATTTTCCCCACGCACCCAGGGCATGGATCGTCTGCGGCGGCGGTCGCCGCAATCCGGCCCTCCTTGGCGCGCTCGAGGTGGAGATCGAGGGGCTTGTCATGCCTGCCGAGGCTCAAGGGCTGGATGGCGATGCGCTGGAAGCCGAAGCCTTCGCCTATCTCGCGGTGCGCTCGCTGCGCCGCCTGCCGCTGAGCTTTCCCTCGACCACCCGCGTGCCGGCACCGACCACGGGCGGCATTCTTCACACTGCTTGAAGATCCTTCGCGAGCCGCCGGTCGACGTAGTCGCCGCAGATTTTCACCAGCTCCTCGATCCGGTCCTGAAAAAAATGATTGGCCCCATGCATCACCTTGTGCTCGATGGTGATGCCCCTTTGCGTCTTAAGCTTCGACACAAGGCTCTGTACCGCTTCCGGCGGCGTCACCGAATCCAGGTCTCCATTCACGAACAGGCCTGAGGCCGGGCAGGGCGCGAGGAAGGAAAAATCATAATGTTTCGCCAGCGGCGCCACCGAGATGAACCCTGAAATCTCGGGCCGCCGCATCAGGAGCTGCATCGAAATCCACGCTCCAAACGACACGCCCGCGATCCAGCAAATCTTTGCATCCTTATTGTAGGTTTGCAGCCAGTCGAGCGCCGAGGCGGCGTCCGAAAGCTCGCCTGCGCCGTTCTCGAACATGCCCTGGCTGCGGCCAACGCCGCGGAAATTGAACCGCAGGACCGAGAAGCCGCGCTCGACGAACGAATAATAGAGCGAATGCACGATGGGATTATTCATCGTGCCGCCGAATTGCGGATGAGGATGCAGGAGTATGGCAATCGGCGCCCCGGGAGCTTTGTTGTGGTGATAGCGGCCCTCGATGCGTCCGGCGGGACCGTTGAAGATGACTTCAGGCATGGGGCGGAGGGGGTTCTTTCTTAACTAAGGTTGTATTCGAGCAACAAGGCAATCTCCAATATATATGTGTAAGCCCCGAATTAGTTGACTAACCTAGTCGGAA